>DASTCZ010000362.1:0-11091 GCA_035710585.1 Candidatus Acidiferrales bacterium
ATTCAAGGTGGACGACATTATCGCGCTGACGTTCACGGCTGATTCCGGCAACGGCCCGGATGCGCAGACGCCGCCGGGCGCACCCGCAGCGGTGAATCCATCGATGAGTTCGGATCGTCCTCCTGCGACGTCCGATCGTCCGCCATCGTCGTCCGACCGGCCGCCGAGCGCTGCCGACCGTCCTCCTTCGACATCGGACCGGCCGCCCTCTGCGCAAAATCGACCGCCAGACCCAGTTCCGGTGCAGCAGCCGCCGGATTATTCCGGTGGGCCCGTTACCGTTCCGACCGGGACGCCGATCCTGGTGCGTATGATTGACTCTGTCGATTCGTCGGTGAACCACGTTGGCGATAAATTTAAGGCGAGCCTGGATACGGATCTCGTTGTGAACGGCGTGATCGTGGCGCCGAAAGGAACCGACGTTTACGGCCGACTGACGACGGCGGAATCCGCCGGCCACATTGAAGGACGGTCGGAGCTGAAGCTCGAACTCAACAGCATTATTTTCGACAACCAGACGCACACGATCATCACAGGCGATTACACGCTGAAGGGAAGCTCACGCGGCGAGAGCTCGGCGAAGCGCATCGGCGCTGCGACCGCCGGGGGCGCAATCCTCGGCGCCATTATCGGCGGCGGAAAGGGAGCGGCGGTCGGAGCGGGCGTCGGAGCGGGAGCTTCAACCACGGTGCAGGCCGTGACGCGAGGCGAACAGGTGAAGGTGCCGAGCGAGACACTCCTCGAATTCAAACTCGATCAGCCGTGGACGACGCAGCCGGCGCGAACGATGCCGCCGCACTGAGCGGCAGCGCGTTAATTTTCATTCATTGGTGCACAAAAATGGAGATTGGGCTTGCACAGGAGTGTGCGAGTCCTTAATATACGCGTGCGCAGTAGGCGTGAATCCGAATTCATGCTCGGGCTCTACCGGTGCCAAAAGAAAAACCCAAAGTAAATATCGGTGAAGTGATTCGCAGTTACCGCGGGCAGCGCGGACTTTCCCAAGGCGATATTGAGCGCCGCACGGGTTTGCTTCGCTGCTATCTCTCGCGCGTGGAAAACGGGCACACGGTTCCGTCGCTCGAAACGCTGGCGAAAATCGCGGAAGCGATGGACATGGCGCTCGCCGATTTTTTTCCTGGAGCGGAGACCCCTCGGGACCGCGAAACGCAGAAGATGCTTGGGGAGCTGTCTGAAGACGAGATCCGGTTTCTCTCCGAAATCAAGAAATACAGCACGACACTCTCGGACGGCGACAAGAGGCTCGTGCTCGCGATGATTCGAAAGATGGCGACGGTCACGCCGCCGCCTCCTCCCACACCGCGCGCGACTAAAGTGCTGGCGCGCAGGACGGCGTTCTAGATTCCAATATTGTTGCGATTGCGCTTCCGGCGTGGTGTGCGTAGTCGGAAAGCTACGCTTCCGCTTTGACGGGAGACTGCGCGCGGCTGCGGAGCACGCTCTCAGCGGACTCAAGCAACGTCACGCCGAGCTGGCCCCAAAGCCTTGCTTTTAGCGTGCGGTAACTTTGCGATCCGGCGAAGACGTCCGCGAGCATCTGGCGGAAGGTCGCGCTGTGGCGAGCAAATGCAATCATCCGCGTCGTGACGGCGCCCCCCAGGAATTTGCCGTGATAAAACATCGGCGAAAGCTTGGCGGCTCGCTCGAGCTCGTCGCGGAACGCGGATTGGATGCGGGCCGGATAGGCGTCCGGGACTCCGTCAATTAGCGACTCGGCGAGAATTTGGCCGGATCGCATCGCGTAATAGATGCCTTCGCCCGTCACGGGATCGACCCAAGCAGCGGCATCCCCAACGAGGGCCCAATTCTTTCCAACCACGGCACGTTTGCGCAGCGTATCGCGACGCGGGGAGGGAAGAATGTGGCTGTAAAGCTCGGCGCCGGTGAGATCCATTCGCTCAGCACCGATAAAGGCATGCAAAAGTTCGCGAAGCTCGCGGGTGGCGTGCTTCGCCATATTCGCGCAGATACCGACCGAGAGGTGCCCATTGCGCGGGAACGACCACAGATATCCCTCAAGACCTTTGACGAACTTGATGCGAAGCCTGCTGTCTTCCCGCGGCAGAAAATAGCCGAGCGTGAGTTCCAAGTCTTCCGGCGGGAGGTTTTGCGCTTCGGGGAGAAGGGAATTTCGCGCACCCGCAGCAATTGCGGCAAAATCAGCTTCGATCCATTGCCCGCCGACCTCCAGCCTCACATTAGTACCGGAAGTATCAAGACGCGCCACGCGGGCTTGGACGACCTCGCATCCCGCGGCGCGGGCACGGTCAAGCAGGAGCGCGTTCAAAACTCGACGAGCGTAGATGACGATCGGCGCATCGAGAGTGAATTTCGCGCGGCGGCCATCGGACGCAATCAGTTCGACATCGGAGATGTGCTTTTTGGGCTGAGGCGAGGAAAGCAAGAAGGGAAATGCGGCAATCGCTTTCTGGGTGAGTCCTCCACCGCAAGGCTTCTCCCAGGCGAGGTGCTCGTCGTAGATGGTCGCGTCAAAACCTTCGCGGGCTAACCGTTCACCGCAGATGGCTCCGGCAGGCCCGCCGCCGATGATTGCAATACTGCGAATGGAACACCCCTTACGGGCTGCGAAGGCGTCAGCGAATCGGAAAGACCGCAGCCAGGAACCAAGCTGCCAGTATAGCATCGAGCGTCGCAGCACCCGCGAGCGAGGGTGCCCGGCGCTGCAACAGTTCGCTCGCAGCGCGCTGCCCCACAGAGACCAAGGCAAGTGCAGGACACATCAATACGGGGAGAAATTCTCCGTTTGCGAATCCGTAGTAACCGAGTACGAGCGCGGCGAGAAGGATGAAGCGCATCGCGATGAAAATAAGCCAACGCTTTAGCAAGGACCGTGTGCCAATTGGACCAACGGCAGTTTCCTCCGCGGCAAAATAAGGCCATGTCACGGCGGCGAGAGGAAGAATCAGAAGCGCGCGGCGCGCGGTTGGCCACAGGTCAGCGAACTGCCAGTTTGTCCAGAGAGCGGCCGCGAAGGCGATCGATATGGCCAGCACAACTGATGCGAGGACCTGTTTCGCATCGAACCGAAAGGCTGCTCGCGCTCGCTGCGGCAGGAGAGCGATCAGGATAAGCCCGGCGAGCGACATAAACGAGGCGAGATAATCGGCGGAATACAGGTGAAGCACGCGAAGCGGGACGCCGAGAACCAGAAGAGCAACGGAAAAAACCGCGGCGAGCAAATTTATGAGCGCTAGACGTTTGAAGGAAAGAGGGAGAGAGATGTTTTCCCGGATTCGCGCCACAGTAATGTGAAGAGCGCTGCAGACGAACGTCGCAAAAAAAGGAAGCGTCGCGGCGATACCGGCGGCACCGAGCAAAAATCCAAACAAAACGATCAGTTCACGGCGATCATTCGCCACTGGGGGCTCGAGGCCGACGGATCGCCTCGCCCACGAAGCGATCTTAGTGTTGACCAGCGAATCGGCGAGGACGCTTGAGTGCATTGCCCAGGGCACGCGCTCAAATCCGACGGCGCGCCGCTCGCGGAAATCGCCGGGGGCGGCGCGCAACCCTCCTAATTGCTGCACCAGCTTGCGGGCCGGGCCGGCGAGTTCGGGCGGATCGAATTGCGCGCTCAAAATGAGAGCGTTTGCGGGAACGTGACGAGGCGGGACGAGGGGGGCGGGCGAAATAGCGATTGTTCCCGCGGCGTCCGGAAAGCGATCTGCGAGGCGAATTGCAATCGCACCGCCCAGCGAGTGGCCGACGAAGACGGTAGCGGGAATTGAAATTTCGTTGTTCGCGACCAATGCGTCCGCCGCGTCCCCTGCGCAACTCTCGGCCGCTGCGAAGCTAAAATTCTCGGAGCTGTCGCCTTCTCCGGGGGAATCGAAGAGATACGCACGAACGCCGGCCCTGGCGAGAGTCTGGCCGATCGAGAACATGACTCGGCGGTTTGCAGATAGACCGTGTATGACTATAGCGGCGGGTAGACCTGACTGCTGCTCACTAATTCGCGTTGATGCCGTGCCGGATGGGGGATCGATCACCGAAACAGGAGTGTGGCAACGGTCGCTGAGCGTCAAATTTCGCACCGGCAAACGTTCGACGCGAATTACGCAAATCGCGGCGAGGAATGCGGCAATACCGAAGACCGACCAGGCGAGTTCGCGCGCACGAATCAAGCAGAAAATCCCGCGTGATAAGATGGAATTCGGCGGGTCGCCTTCGCCAGTCGGCGAGCGGCGCAGGTCTCATGGGTAGAGTTCTCACACAAAGCGAGCTGATTCTGCAGTTGGCAGGGCGCAAACGCAATGGCGAGCGAGTCGTGTTTACGAATGGCTGCTTCGACCTGCTCCATCCGGGCCACGTCCATTCGTTGGAATCCGCACGAAATTTGGGCGCTTTGCTCGTTGTGGGCATCAATAGCGATGCGAGCGTCCGCTGCAACAAGGGCTCCGATCGACCCGTGATTCCCGCCGAGGAGCGTGCGGAACTGCTTGCGGCGCTCGGGTGCGTCGATTACGTCGTTATTTTCGATTCTCCGACCCCACGCGATCTGATCGCGGCTGTCCTGCCGGATGTGCTGGTGAAAGGCGGCGACTGGGGAGCCGATGAAATCGTCGGCAGGGAAGAGGTTGAAGCTGCCGGCGGGCGCGTGGTGTCTGCCGAGATCGCGCCGGGATATTCGACGACTGCGTTGATTGAAAAAGTACGGAGCGCGTTGAAGGCGACGCCCGCGACTCCGGAACGATTGCCTGCCGAAAAATCGCAGTGATCATTCTTCCGTACGTCGATGAACTTCTGTCCCGGGTCGCCCGGCTCGAGGCAGTCGATGCGGCTCTCACTAATTTGCGCCGCGGCGCCCGCGAAAGCCGAATCACGGGCCTTACGCCGGAGGCAAAGATCGTAATTGCCGCGAAGTTGGGCGCTGAACTCAGACGTCCGGCGGTTCTCGTGGTTGGGTCGGATAGCCGCGCTGACGAAGCGATCGAGGCGGTCCGTTATCTTCTGAGAGCATCGGGAGGCCCGAATTTTGAGGCGTCGCGCCTTCCCGCACTCGAAACGGCCATCGATTCAGAATTGCCGCCACACCCGAAACTTCTGGAGGAGCGCGCGCTGGCGCTGTGGCATTTTGTTCGCGGCGAATCCAATCTGCTGGTAACGACCGCGGCGGCATCCCTGTGGCGGTATGAATCCGGACAACGCTATCGCGAACTCGGCCGGGAATTGCGCGTTGATCTCGACATTGCCCCGGAAGATTTTCTGCAGTTTCTCGAAACCGCAGGCTACGCACGCGGCGAGATGGTCGAAGCGGCGGGACAGTACGCGCGCCGTGGCGGGATCATCGATGTCTTTCCAGCCGAAGCCAAGCGGCCCGTGCGCGTCGAGTTGCTGGGTGACTCGGTCGCATCTCTCCGCGAATTCGACGCCGCCACGCAGCGCTCGATCGGACCCGTCGGCCACGTGCTGGTTCCTTCGCTAATTGAAACTGCTTCGAACGGAAAATCGAATGACGGTCACGCTACAGCTCGCGAGACGGCGTCACTTTTCGATTTGGTTGAGCGTCCGCTGGTGATTTTTGACGAGCCAGCGTCGATCGAAGAATCGATGGCCAAATTTCGAGAGCGAATTGGCGACGCAGATGTGGCCGGAGACGGCGACGCGGCTTCCGGCGCGGGTGCGCTCGAGACGTTTCTTTCGCCCGCAGAGTGGGCGGACGCCGCGCAACGACACCAGGTCCTCGTTCTTGAAGAGCTCGCTTTCACCACTGACGGCGCCGCGCTAAGCCATGCAGTTCGCTCGCGTCCCACCCAGAAATACCACGGCAATATCGAGGAGTTCTTCCGGAATGCGCGCACTCAATTGTCTGCGGGAGAGCAAATCGTCTTATCCGCGAGCTCGCTAGGTGAAGTCGAGCGGTTCGCTGATCTTTGCCACGAATACGAATTGCCGTACCGACTCGCGGAAGTGGAAGAGACCGCGTCGAGTTCTCGTCTTGCGGACGAATCTTCGGCTGGCAGCGTGCCGGCGATTGTGTTGTCGCGATTGGCATTCGAAAATGGCGTCGCATTCCCGGATTCGCGGCTAACGCTTTTCGGAATCTCGGATGTTTTCGACCATCGCGCTGCCCCACCCGCGAGGTCTCGCGCGAAGAGCGCCGCATTCATCAGCGACTTTTCGGATTTGAAGCCGGGCGATTTCGTCGTCCACGTGGATCACGGGATCGGCCAATTCGACGGACTGCGTCAGCTCGAAGCTGATGGCGCGCATGGCGAATTCATGCTTTTGAAATATGCGGATGATGCGCGGCTTTATGTGCCACTTTCTCGCATGGACCTGGTGCAAAGTTACCGCGCCGTCGAGGGCGCGGAGCCGCAGCTCGACAAGCTTGGCGGGACAAGCTGGACGACCCGCAAGGCGCGAGTGCGCAAAGCGCTCGCGGAGATGGCGGAGCAACTTCTGAAGCTGTATGCGCAGCGGCGCGTCGCGGCTGCGCATGCATTTCCGGCCGACACTCCGTGGCAGAAGGAGTTCGAGGACGCCTTCGAATTCGACGAAACGCGCGATCAGGAAACTGCCATCGCCGACATCAAGCGCGACATGGAGCGAGCGATTCCGATGGATCGCCTGCTGTGCGGCGACGTGGGCTACGGCAAAACTGAAGTGGCGATGCGTGCTGCGTTCAAGGCAGTTTGTGACGGTAGGCAGGTGGCAATTCTCGCGCCGACGACTGTGCTTGTGTTCCAGCACTACGAGACTTTTCGGAATCGATTCGCTGCCTTCCCGATCAAGATCGAAATGCTGAGCCGGTTTCGTTCCGGAGCGCAGCAGAAGCAAACCCTGAAGGCACTCGCGGCTGGGGAGCTCGACGTCGTCATCGGCACGCACCGGCTACTCTCGAAAGACGTGCGGTTCAAGGAACTCGGCCTTCTTGTGGTGGACGAAGAACAGCGCTTCGGCGTGGCTCACAAAGAACGGATCAAAGAAATTCGTCAAGATGTGCATGTGCTCACGATGTCTGCGACTCCAATTCCGCGAACTCTTCACATGGCGATGGCGGGCGTGCGCGACCTCAGCGTGATCGAAACACCTCCGAAGGACCGGCTCGCAATCCAGACGGTGGTGGCGCCATTCGGCGAAGGATTGATTCGCCGGGCGATCCAGGACGAGATCGATCGGCAGGGGCAGGTGTTTGTCATCCACAACCGGGTCGAGAGCATTCACTCGATCGCGCACCTGATTCAGAAGCTTGTACCGCGCGCGCGTGTCGTCGTCGGACACGGGCAGATGACCGAAAAGGCGCTCGAATCCGTGATGCTGAGATTCATGCACGACGAAGCGGATGTCCTTATCTCGACGACGATTGTCGAAAACGGCCTGGACATTCCTCGCGCAAACACGATCATCATCAATCGCGCCGATCGATTTGGATTGAGCGAGTTGTATCAATTGCGGGGAAGGGTAGGGCGCGCCAATCAGCGGGCTTACGCGTATATGCTGGTCGCGCCGGGTGCGACGCTGACTCCCATCGCGCGGCGGCGACTTGCGGCGCTAAAGGAATTCAGCGATCTGGGCGCGGGTTTCCGAATCGCGGCTCTTGATCTGGAATTACGAGGGGCAGGGAATTTGCTCGGGCGGCAGCAGCACGGGCACATCGATGCCGTCGGATTCGACCTTTACACAAAAATGCTGGAACAGGCCGTCGCCGCGCTCAAGGGCGAATCGGTGGCGACCGATTCCCGCGCTACGATCAATATCGGCGTGGATCTCAGAATTCCCGCGGACTACATTCCCAGCGAAAACCTCCGCCTTCGAACGTACAAGAAAATTTCCGAGATTTCGGACGAATCGCAGCGAGAGGAAGTGCGCAACGAAATTGCAGACAGATTTGGAAACCCGCCAACCTCCATTGACAACCTTTTGGACTATGCTCTGCTCAAATCTCAAGCTGAAAAGTTGCGCGTAGCCGCGATCGATCGCAAAGGGCCAGAAGTGGGGATACGCTTCCATGCGGATACGACGGTGAAACCGGAGAATCTCGTGACGCTGCTGCGCTCGCGACGTGGATTGCGGCTCGACCCGTCTGGAACACTCTTCGCGACGATCCGGCGGGGAAATGAGCCGCTTTCTCGCGAATTACGCGGCATTTTATTGCAACTACAGGTGTAGCGCGTATACTGCTTTTGGGGGGAATTCATGAAATTGTATGGGGCCGCTTTTGGCTTGCTGATTGCGTTCGGGTCATCCGCCGCCGCACAGACTCCTTCACAGCAAACGCCGCCGGCGAATCGGCTTGCGCCCGGGCGAACAGCTACTCCCGCCACTCCCGCGGGGCAGCCGGACGCTGAAATTAAGGGCAAAGTCCTCGAAGAGGTAATCGCGCGCGTTAACGACGAAATTATCACCACATCGGATTTGCAGCGAGGACGGCAGGAAACTCTGCGCGAGACACAGCAAGGCTGCCAGGGATGCACCCCGCAACAGGTGCAGGAAAAACTCGCCGACGCCGAGAAGAATCTGTTGCGCGATCTGATCGATCAATCATTGCTCGTGCAGCGTGGGAAAGATCTCGGCATGTCTGTGGAGGCGGACGTCGTAAAGCAGCTTGACGAACTTCGCATCGAAAACAACCTTCCCGACCTGGAGGCCCTGCAGAAGGCCGTCGAATCAGAGGGCATGAACTGGGACGAGTTTAAGGATCATATTCGCGACCAAACCCTCATGCAGCAGGTGATCCATCGTGAGGTGCAATCGAAAATCGTCGTAGAAAAATCTGACATAAAGAAGTATTACGACGAGCATCAAAAAGAATTTGAGCTTCCCGAAACCGTTTACATTCGCGAAATCTTTGTCACCACCAAGGAGAAGAGCGATGCTGAAATTCCGGCTTTGCAAAAGAAGGCGGAAGACCTGCGGCAGCGCGTGATCACCAACGGCGACGACTTCGGCGAACTGGCGAAGCATTTTTCAGACGGCAGCACGGCAAAGCAAGGCGGGGAATTGGGATCATTTCAGCCGGGCCAGCTCAACAAGGAGTACGAGCAGGTCTTCAAGCTCAATCGCAACGAAATGACGCCGGTGATCCGGACCAAGGATGGGTTTGTCCTAATCCAGGTGGAAGAGCGCTACGAGTCCGGCCTGCAGCCGCTTGATAAAGTGGAAGGGAATATCGAACAGCGGCTGACGATGGAAGCGATGCAGCCAAAGATCCGCGACTTCCTGAATACGTTGCGCCGCGACAGTTTCGTTGAGGTTCACGCCGGGTATACCGATACATCGGGAGTTGCAAGTACTCCGATCGTCGAAGCGGCCGCACCGCCTCCGGACAAGAAAGACAAGGACGCGGTGAAAAAGCGCAAGAAATTCCTCCACATTTTTTAGGTTTCAACAGGCTCAATGAAGACTGCATACGCCGCCAACCTCACGCCCGATCAGCCCGTTACTTCATTCTTCGTAGTTCATGAGAAGGAAATCCGCGCCACGCGCGAAGGCCGCAAGTATTTGCGGCTCGAACTGGGTGATCGCACGGGTACCGTCGAAGCACGGATGTGGACGGGATTCGAGGAATCTGCATCCGGCGTTTCGCGGGACGATTTCGTCAAGGTGCAGGCGCGCGTGGAGTTATACCGGAATCAGCCTCAGCTTATTCTTGACCGGTTACGCCGCGCCGAGCCGGCGGAAATCGACGCCGCCGACTTTTTTGCGCAGACGACCGCGAATGTGGGCGAGCTGTGGACACGCTTGCGCGCTCACATTGAAGCGGTACAGAGCAAACCTTTGCGACAACTGCTTGACTGCATTTTCGATGATGCTGATGTCGCCGACCGATTTCGCCGGGCGCCCGCGGCGAAGACGATGCACCATGCCTACCTTGGCGGCCTCCTCGAACACGTAGTCAGTTTGTGCGATTTATCGCGCATCGTCGCCGCGCATTACCCCGAAGTCGATCTGGATCTTCTCATCACCGCTGCATTGCTTCACGACGTTGCAAAGATTTACGAGCTCTCGTACGAGCGCGGGATCGGATATACCACCGAAGGCCAGCTTCTTGGGCATATCGTGATGGCGGTCGAGATGGTCGGTTCGAAGATGCGCTCCATTGAAGGCTTTCCTCCAGAAATGGCAGCGGTCGTGAAGCATCTGATCGTGAGCCACCATGGGCAGTATGAATTTGGATCGCCGAAGCTGCCGATGATTCGGGAAGCTGTGCTGTTTCACTATCTCGACGACATCGATTCGAAGATGGGCGCGATTCGGGCGGTTTTGGGATCTGAACGCGGGGAAGAAAACTGGACCGATCGAAGCGGTGCGCTCGAGAGGCGGCTGCTGCGAGCCGATCGGTACATGGCGGCGAGTTCGGACGGAAATGCCGCATCAGGAACTCCCGGTGATGAGCCACAGCAATTATCGCTTGCAGTCACAGAAGCGGCGGTGGTCACTCCGGCAGATGGACAGGCGAGTCGACCTTCGATCGCTGCCGCGGGTAAGAAGGAAAACTAATTGGCTTCCGTAGCTAAAAACCCGGCGCCAGTTCCGCAGCCGACATCGAGACGGAAATCGATTCTCGATCTTGCGCCACTGGAACTCGATTGCATGAATGCACTCTGGCCTCTGGGTGAGGCTACTGTACGAGAAGTGCAAGCTGCGATCTCGGGGTACCGGCCACGCGCATACACGACGATCATGACAATTCTCGACCGGCTGGCGCGAAAAGGAGTCGTTGCGCGACGGAAGATCGGGCGTGCGTACTTGTACCGCGCGAATCTGATGGCGGATGCTGCGCGTGATGCCGCGGTTGAGCGGCTCGTTACTGCTTTTTTCGGCGGATCGCGGCAGGCGCTGGCTCAACACATCGGCATTGCAGCGAACGACCGCCGCCAGCGTTCGCGCGAAAATGCTGCCGCGGCACAGCCATTCAGAGCGGAATCGTCGGCGCCCGTCCTATCTGGCGCTGACGAAATGCCAGATTCGCTTGACGAAACGCTGCTGTGATCCGATGAAATCGGCAATTCCAGCGCGCATTCCTTCCTCGTACACAGTGCGAAATACGATTCTCCGCCCTGCGACGGTGCTCGCTCCAATGGCGGGCGTTACGGACACCGTGTT
>DASTCZ010000363.1:0-4401 GCA_035710585.1 Candidatus Acidiferrales bacterium
AGTAACCACGGTGCCCAACCGGAAATCGGTGTCCGGCTGCTGGCGGCCCTTTTCGATATCCGAATTTGCAGCAAGGTGAAAGACGACGTCACTTCCGCGTACGGAATGTTCAAGTGTGCCAAGATCGAGTAAATCGGCTTCGACGAAATGGAATTTCGGGCTCGTCGTGCATTCGCGCAGCAGGTCCAACGAGCCAGCCATCAGGTTGTCGTACGCCGTAACTTCATGGCCGTCGCTTAGTAGGCGCTCACAAAGATTGCTGCCGACAAAACCGGCACCACCTGTCACAAAGATTCGCATTGAGATACTCGAAGGACCATTTTTAGCCGCATTGCCATTATCACCGGGTCATCCTGAATATAGCAGGAGCGTGGGCAGTACAAACATTCAGACCAAAGCTCGTATCGAAACCGTCGCAGGCGCTACCGCGCGTTCATTAGACTTCCTTCGTATCCGTGCGGATGAGTGTGCTTCCAGAGCCAGGCGGATTCGATGATCTGCTCTAGCGAGGAGTAGGCCGCTTTCCATCCCAGCGTCTTTTGGAGCTTTGTAGAGCTGGCGACCAATACAGCGGGATCCCCAGGGCGGCGCGAGCACTCAACCGCCGGAATCGCGCGGCCCGTAACGCGCCGGGCGGTATCGACGACTTCGCGAATTGAATAGCCGTGACTGGTGCCGACGTTGAACGCTTCGCCTGAAACGCGATCGATTTCTTTCAGGGCAAGAGCGTGCGCGTGCGCGATGTCGATGACATGAATGTAATCGCGCACGCAGGTTCCGTCGGGTGTTGGATAATCCGTTCCGCGAATTTGAAACTCAGGCATTTCGCCCGCAGCCGCCTCAAGAATCTTGGGAATCAAATGCGTTTCCTTACGATGCGCTTCGCCGCGTTCGCGCGAAGCGCCTGCCGCGTTGAAGTACCGCAGCGCGACGTATTTAATGCCGGCAAACCTCGCGTATTCGCTGAGGATTGTCTCGAATCGCCACTTCGACTGACCGTATGGGTTGATTGGGTTCTTGGGATGATCCTCCGGAATGGGTACAGTTTGCGGCTCGCCGTATACGGCGGCGGTTGAAGAAAACACGATCTTCGAAATGCCGTGACGAACCATCGCGTCGAGCAGGATCACTCCGCCGGCAACATTTGTGCGGTAAAAGACGCTCGGCTCGCGCATCGATTTCTCAACCAGCGCTTCGGCAGCGAAGTGCATCACGGCGTCAAATCGGCGCGTCTTGAAGATGTCTTCGACACCGGTGACATCGAGCAGATCACATTCGCAGACGCCGCATTCGCGTGGAACCGCGGCGCGATGCCCCTCGCGAAAATCGTCGAGGACGGTGACGCGGAGACCGTGTGATACCAGCATCTCGGCGCACACACTTCCGACGTAGCCGGCGCCGCCGGTAACGAGGACATGCAGTCCGGAAGAATTGGAACTCAGGCGGTGGCTTCCTTCTGCTGGTAGCACAGGAGAATGAGATCCGCGCGGCGACGCACGCCGAACTTGTTCAGTAGTTTGGATACGTGGAACTTCACGGTGCGTTCGGAAATGTTCAGCTTGTTCGCGATTTCCTTGTTGGAAACATTTTCCAGAAGCGAATCAAGGACTTCGCGTTCGCGCCGGCTGAGCTGCGCCTGGCTTTCAACTTTCATTCGGCGGCGAGTTTGATCGGTGAGAATCGTGTCCACGAATGTGGAGAGCACCGAACGCGGAACCCAGAAACCGCCGTTGGCAACAAGAGGCAACGCGATGCTCAACTGATCGATCGCCTCGCCGTAACTCAACAGGCCTTTGGCGCCCATACGAAGCAAGCTGTGGCTCGTGGAGTCGTTGAATTTTTCGCAGACCACGATCAATCGTGCGGCCGGAAACCGTTCGAGCACGCCAAGGATCAGCGAGTTCGTGGCGGGGCGAACCGCATGCGCATCGATCACATAAATATCGGCGCGCGGAAGATTGATGCGATCGAGGTCGGTCGCGAGCGGCTGCTCAAGCTGGCGCGAAGTAACACGAAAATCTCTGCCGCTGAGCAGCTTTTCAAATTCTGCGAGGACTAACGGGTGCGGAGACAAAAGACAAACAGAGAGACCGCGAAGTTTTGAGTCTTTGACCATCAATTTTGCAGGCTAACGGATTTAGGAGCCGTGGGCAAGCGCGCGGATACAGGGGTGTGTAATGAAAGTTAAGGAACCGATTGGCCGCAAGATCTTCGCATTGGTATCGTTGGTAGACAAATTGCCGCCCGCAAGTAAACTAAAAAACACATCGGCGGTGATGCGCAAATCGATCGAACTGCGTAGAAAACCGCACGCCATTTCGTTTAGCCGCTTTCCTTTGGAACAGGTTTCAAATCCGGCCTGATTCCAAACGTACTAGAACTCTAGTTATCCCCAAGTACCACAAGCACTTAGCGTAAAATCGGGTCCGAATGCCCTTGATTTTCCACTCATGGGAAATGGTGCTCCAACGTCACCTTTTGAACCATCGAGCCGGTAGCTAAGCCCCCAAGATTCAGGTGGATGCAACCAACGCATTGGCGCTCCCCGTGCAATTAGTAATGGCGCAACCGACAAATTCCCTGGGAGCACCGAATCGGATGAACCGACGACGCAGACTTCTAATTTTGATGATAGTACTTGCGATTGCCATCCCTGTCGGACTCGACAGTATGGGCAAAGTGTTCGCCGGCGCGCGCTTCGGCGCGACCAATCCGAATCAATCTGCGAATGAGGGAATCTATTCGGGCGGAAACGGGAACGCAGGATTGTTGAACGCCGCCCGAAGATTTTTCGTCCACAAGCAGAATCCTCCGACGGACAATTTCTTGGCTGGCGATTCAAACGGGAAGCGATTCGATCGGGCGGACAACGGCGGCAACGGCCACTCCTACGCTCCGTGGCTGGATGGGAATTATCCTCTGCAGTTGTGGCACTCGAACGAGTTCAACTCGCTCGGCAATGCAGATGGCCCGTCGAACAACGGCAATTCCGGAAATGGTGGAAATGGCGGCAATGGCGGAGCTCCTGGGAATCCGGGCACAGGGTTCGGCTTCGGCGGTGGAATCGGCGGGGGAACGATCTTGCCTGGCGGGCCGGCTGGGGGGAATGGTGGCGGCGCGGGCAGTGGCCCCTCCAATTCCAATTCGTCTTCTTCCTCTTCTTCGAATCCGGTCATAGGCACAATCGGCACTGACACCGGCGCCCCCGCTGCGGCGACGCCTGAGCCGGGATCGATTCTGCTGTTCGGAACCGGCCTGGCGTTGATTGTCGCAGGGCGACGCTTACGCCGCGCGCCCGAGAGCTGCTGAACCAGTTATTTCGCTCTGCTCGAACGATCCAAAATCTACCATCGGCACTTCCTCTCTCTTATCAACGGGAAACCTTGCGTGCCGGAAGAACACTCTCAGCTACAGACAAACCTTGTGATCATTTTGTGGTAACGCTGAAGATAGCGACGTTTTCCGGTTTATAGAGGATAGGAGTAAAAGCACTGTTGCGAATGAACGCACCAGCTTGGAAGGCGTTGCAATAGACAACGAATATCGGCCGAGGGGCCTGTCTGTATGAAGATTCGATCGATTCAACGAACCGTTCCATCAGTTCGCCATCGAAAGGGTTGCACATGTAGATCACGGTCGGTTCGGAAGGAAACTGAAATGAAGTAGCATCTATACAGAGTATTTCGGCCGGACATTGGTATTTTTCAAGATTCCTTCTTGCTATTTCGCAGAGCTGTGGTACGAACTCGACGCCTATCAGTCTTCGAAATTTGAAGCGATCAGCCAGCAAAAGTACGCGTCCCTTGCCTGAGCCAATATCCACAAACGTGAATTGAGAAAACGGGATTTTTAGCGATTGGATAAGTCGCTCAAATTTTTTGGGTTTGGTCGGAAGGTACTGCACCGCGTGCTGAAGATTTGGGCCTACATCCCCCATTTCCCAGCGGGGCAGTACCCCGTCCGTCTCAACGCCGAACCTTTTGTCAAAGTTCCGCTCTCGCTTGCCAGCCGGAGTTAAGTACAGCCACAGATAGTAAGGCAAGCTACGCCTGAGCCAACGCATGGTGCCGATAGCCCCGTGAGTCCGAATGATCCAGATAAGATCCTGACCCTTCGTCGCTCTCCTCCACGCCGTCTTGAAAGATTCAAGGTTCACATGCCTCCCTGAGAGCCGCGAGTTTGTTTAGCGGGGCCCGACCGAGGCCAGCCGAACACTTCCCCAAGATCGAACCTTGCGGTGGGCACATTTCAACATCGCTCCTGACCTGCCCCCCATTTTTGGTCCAGTCATAAGTTAGCACTCCGGGGTTGCTGCACATCCGAACCTGCCCAAGCCGGGGCGATAGAGACGACCGGCGTGGGGGGAGACGCCGGTCGCGCCGCCACGGTTGCGGCGAACTC
>DASTCZ010000364.1:0-4277 GCA_035710585.1 Candidatus Acidiferrales bacterium
CGACGGCTGCGGAATCCGCCGCGCAGCTTCGGGATGATGCAAAAGGTGCACGGATGATCGCAGCCTTCAGCGATCTTGATGTAGGCGGTATGACCGGGCGTCGTTCGCACGCGGGGGGTCATCTCGTGATAGAGATAGTCGGACGCGCTTGCCGTTCCGCTCGCGGACATCTCGCGCGTCACCTCGCCTCTCACCGCGCCTAGAATTTTCTCGACTTCGCCAGTGCCGATTACCGCATCCACTTCAGGAATGTTTTTCAGAATTTCGCCGCGATAACGCTCGACAAGGCAACCGGCGACGATTAACTTCCGAGCGGCGCCAAACTTCTTGTGCTCGGCCATTTCCAGGATCGTTTCGACCGATTCCTTCTGCGCCGACTCGATAAAGCTGCATGTATTGATGACAATCACTTCGGCTTCACCGGCGTGCGGGGTGAGTTCGTAGCCATTGCGCTCGAGAATTCCCATCATCACCTCGCTGTCAACGAGGTTTTTCGGGCATCCCAGTGACACGAACCCCACTTTTGGAGATTTTTCGGGATTGGACATGCAGGATCGAAGAGCAATTCTAACACACGGAGGGCGCAGATCGGCTTCGAGGGAGAACGGCGAGCAGCGCGTTCAGGTGCTTACGTCGTGCAAGATTCCACCGCCGACGTGTGCCGCCCGCCGCGAAATTCAGCTCGCTCCCGCTCCGGCGCTCTGGGCGCCAAACATGGCCTTCATTCGCTTGTTCATCTCTTCGGGCGCGACGTCTTCGATGTGGGTTGCGATTCCCCACTGTTGTCCGTAAGGATCGGTTAACTTGCCCCAGCGATCGCCCCAAAACATGTCCTGTACGGGAGAATCAACGGTTGCCCCTTCCGCGACGAATTTGCTTACGATGTCATCGACGTCTTCCACGTAGACATGCAAGTAGCTCGGAGCGGCATTGCCAGAATCTGCGTACTGCGTTTTCCCCATCATCGAGTCGCCGACGAAGATTGTGGAATCGCCAATCGTAAGCTCTGCGTGCATCACGGCGTCGTTCGGCCCTTTCGCCACGCGCACATTCGTCGCGCCGAAGACCTTGGTGTAGAACTCAATCGCCTTTGCAGCGTTCTTGCAAATGAGTTGGGGTGTGATGGTGTGATACTGCTTCGGTTTGAAATCGACATTTCCTGGCATTTTGCCTCCTGCGAGATTTGTTTGAGGAACTGCAGGTCCGCTCTTCTGCGGAGGGCTGGTCTTGCGAGCCGTGCTCGCACAACGTGTCGCGGGCAGGGAAACCGGAAGAGCGGAACGCCGTGTCCGGCATTCTCCGCTGCGCGTTGCTAGCTGTCAATTAAGGATTGGGGGCCTCTGAGGATTTTCACGCGGCAGTAATGTTCTTAAGCGCGAAACGAATGTCGCGCAGCAGTGCCACTGCGACGGTTGAATCGATGAATGCGTTGCCGAAGCGCGCGGTTTGATAGATCTGGGTCATCTGGTCCACCCGCGCAGCGACGTTCGGCTCGGGAATCGACGCGGCGAATTCCTGCGGCGTCATGGTTTCGGTTTTGCGGAAGCCGCGCCGAGCGAGCAAATGGAGCATCTCGCGATAGTGCAAGCTGGCGAGCGATGAGGCCTCCCGGCCGCTTGCTCTGCACGAACCCGCGCGAATCAATCGCCACCGCTGGGCCAGCCATGCGCGAAAACGCCGGCCTCCGATCACAATAACGGAGCCAACGGCGAACACGATCAGCACGGGTACGAGCCACGAGTGCGTTGACGACCGGAATTGCCACGCGCGCATTCTTTTGGTCGTAGCATCGTAGGTCCGGCTGAACCGGTCGCTCATCGAAGAGAGCAGATTGCGCGAGCTGACTTGCAAATTCCGCGCCAGCGACATCTGGCGGACAAAATCGTAGTTCACGACCCAATCGCCCCAGGTCAGTGCGAGCCAATCGGAATATTTGTGGAGACCTGCGTACCACGGTGTTTGGGCAACGCTTCCGGCGGGCGTTGGGTCAAATTCAACCCAACCGTAACCGGGGAAGAATGCTTCGACCCAGCTGTGCGCGTCGCTGGCGCGAACGATGAAGTCGCTCCCGACGTCGTTGTATTCGCCGGTCTGAAATCCATTGATGTATCTCGCTGGAATGTGCAGCGTTCGAAGCATTACGGTCATCGCGGACGCAAAGTATTCGCAATGGCCGGCCCGCCGCTCGAAAAGAAAGTTGGCGAGAGGATCTTTTACCGGCGCGGCGCCGAGATCGAGCGTGTACCCGAAGTTTTTGTGAAAGTAGTCTTCAATTGCGGAGGCCTTGTCGTATGGATCCGTCGCGTTGGCAGTGATTTGCCTCGCGAGAGCGGGAATTCGCGCATCAATCGCGGGCAATTGCAAATAACCCGAATAGATTTCAGGCCGGTAATTTTCTCCCGCATGCCGGAGATCGTCGGGCGTCGCATCCGGAGGATAGCTCACCGCGTCGTACTGCGTTTCGCTATATGGCGGAAAGGGAGTGAATACCGATTGCGTGGAATCTTCCAGCAGGAAGTTGCGGCGAGCCGCGTCGATACCAGTACCTGCGCCAAATCGACCGCGAAGTACGAGTGCGTCTGATGCCAGAAAGATCGCGCTGCTCGCGACGGGCTCGAGCAGTACGCTGTATTTCAAGGAGCGCTTGGGATGCCATGTGCGCGTATTGCGGATACTGCCCACGTTAAACCACCCGTCGGCTTGCGGCGAGACTCGGCCACGCGCGAGAGTGGCGCTTGACCAACGCCATCCGTCGAAATCCACCAGCGCGATGCCGCGCCAGTGAGTGCCGTAGAAAAGAGACGGATTGCCTTCGATCTTCACGCGCATCACGACTTCGCTGCTGCGCTTGATTTCGCCGATTTTTCCGAGCTCCACGGAGTCGGTGAAGCCGGTCATCAACTGCGGCCTGATGGAGTAGCCGGAAAAATAGCCGCCGGTCACTCGCGGCAAAGCAAAAAAGATCACACCGCCTAAGGCGAATACGCTAATCGTAGCAACAATGGAAGTGATTGCGAGCGCACGAACGATGCGCTTCGGCCGCTTCGCCGCCTGACTCGCCGCGACTGCGCCATCAGAAGCGCGTTCCAATTCGAGACTGATAAACGTCGAAACCGCGAAGACCATGAAGACGATGAATAAAAAGAAGAAAAGAGTGTTCACAGTGAGAACGGCTGAAGCAAGAACACACGAAAACGCCATCATCGCCAGAAAAAGATAGTCGCGCCGCGAGTTCGCGCTGTAGGCACGGATGATTACGGCTGCGAGCAGGAGATGTACTGTCGCGAGCAGCGCGGAATAGAGCACCGGATTTGGGGCATCGGCGGCGTGGCTCCGCGACCAGAAAAAAAAGTCGGCAGGCATCAATAAGACAGTCAGGATCAGCAGTATTGTGGCCGCGAAGTGTGAAAGCTCGGCGGAGCGCCCTCGCAATCTGCGAAGGCCCTTCACCACCAAGGCCAGTGGCGCGAGGATCGTGGCGGGCAGGTCAAGTTTTCCCGTGCCGACCAGCATCAGTACGGACGTAAAGACGAGACCGTACAGCGACGCCTCAAAGTACGTGGTGATTGGAGACGGCGCTCCCGCCTGCAGGTCGGGCTGGGATTTGCTATTCATGATGCACGCCGCGGATCGCGCGCAGAAATAGTTTATCAGCGCGCGGCAGTGTGCGATTTTGCGGTGCGCGAAACGCCAACATGCTCTAACGCCGCCATCGCGATTTTTCGAGTGGCGCTCGAGACCGCAAGCCCATCGATATGAGCCAGAGGCAAGACCTTCGCTCCCTGTATGACAGGAATCTGCCCCGCCCGGACCAAGAATGGAACGAGCTTGATGTTGCGGAACGTAACGGCGTGCTTCGCCGAGTCCATCTCGCGAAATTCCGCGCTCGTAAGGCCCGCTTTGATCGGAAAAAGTCCTCGCAGATAGTCGCGAAGTTGTGATTCGGGAGAATGTCCGTTTGATGTGGATATTTCGACGGCGGGGAACTGCCACATCCGAGAAAACAGGTTTTCGACCGATTCGTGCGGCTCCGGTCGCAAAAGGAAAGTGTTGTTGGCAGAGTCCAAAATCACGGCTGCCGAAATCGTCAAATTTACTGGCGCGCGCTTGGTCCGCTTTGGGGGCAGCCGTTCGGACAATCCCAGAGCGTTTGCGCGGCAGTACTTCGCGATCGGGCACGCTGCGCAGCGAGGCGCGCGTGGAGTGCAAACGATCGCGCCGAGTTCCATCATCGCCTGATTCCAATCGCCCGCTGCGCGCCGGGCGAGCAGAAGGTC
>DASTCZ010000365.1:0-7573 GCA_035710585.1 Candidatus Acidiferrales bacterium
AAATTCGCTGATGAAGCCCGATTGCGCATTGCCCAGCGCCGTATAGGTCACCCAGATGTTGCACGCGCTTCCCTGGCAAATCGTCTGGATTCCGTACGGAGTAAACTTCCGCGGAACGTTTGGATCGACGAACGCGACATCCGAAAACGAATGCAGCTGAAAAGTCCCGTCGAACACGTCGATGCGCCGGTTCGGCCCGCCGTCGGCGGCATACAAAAACGTCTGCCCGCCGCTCGAAGCGGTCGTCAAGCCGGTGTAAATCGCGCCCGCCGCCGACCGGTTCGCACCAATCACCGCCTCGGTGGGAAGCACGTTTGGATTCCAACCGCTGATCGTGCCGTCGAGCGTGGCGAAAAGAAATGCCGCGCGCGCCGTCACCGTCTTTCCGCTCACGGGATTCACGCCGGTCACCAGGAATTCACTCGCAGCGCCGATATTCGCAACAATTCCCGTTGGGCTGCCCGGTTCGCCGGTGGTCAGCGAGGGAATCGTGACGACCAAAGGATTGATCGTCGCCGAAACTCCGCCAGCATTGTTGACGATATTAAAGAGCAAAGCTTTCCCAGTGTCGTTCGCGCTTACCCAAAGCGAGCCGCCGCCGGACGACGCCATTCCCCACGCATTCTTGAGATTTGCGTCGGCCACCGTTCCGTTCGCTCCCACGTCCGTCACGAGATCCTTCCGCGTGTACTGCGCCGCCGCGTTGGACGAAAAAGCTGCCGTCGCGATCAGCAAACCTCCGATTGAGGCCATTGTCTTCAAAAGCGATTTCATCTCCACATTCCTTTCGATTTGTGTTTGTGCAAAGCTCCGCCGCGCTCGGAATTTCACGCAGAAATCCGCCCTTGCGCCGGAAAAATCCGGCGCATTTAGCTGCTGGTCTTCACTGGGTTGTCGCCAGCGTGGTTTTTATTGCTTTGCGGCTCTGGGAAAATCCAGGTTCGGAGCGCCGCTGCGGTTGCTTTGCCAACCTCGATCGCCGCAATCCGTGCGGGTTTTAGATCGTCGGTATGCACGATGTAATGCGGCGCCATCTCGCTTGCATCCGTTAAATTCTTGTCATCGAAAGTTCTATTTCGCGAAAATTCCGCTGCCCTTCGATAAATGCACAATTCCACAGGCGCATGTGGCTTTTATCGCGGGGAAGTGCGATAAATAACCTGCTTATCGGAATTCCCGTGCGCTCCCAAATCCAAGATCAGACCCCCGCGCACCGCAGCCCCGCGCAACAGCGCCCGAACCTCTTCGGCGCCGCGTAACTCCTATCCAATCGCAATCCGTTGCAGTTTCCGCGCGTCCAAGCGCATTGCTTCATTTGCTTGCCAACCGTTGCGATGCAACAGGAGAAACTCATGAGAAAAGCGCAAAAAGCCGCTGCAAAGCCGGCGATGAAAAAAATCGTCGCCATCGATTCCGCCACCACCGCGGCCGCCGCTGAAAAGCTGGCGAAACTTGTCACCGCATTACCTGGTCCCAACGCTAAAAAAATTCTGAAGCTCGATGACCGGTACATCTCGCCTTCCTACACGCGCGGCTATCCACTCGTCGTGAAGTCCGGCCGGGGCGCCGTCGTCGAAGATGTGGACGGCAATCGCTTCCTCGATTTCGCCGCGGGCATCGCCGTTGTTGCCACTGGCCACTGCCATCCCGAAGTCGTCGCCGCGATTCAGAAGCAGGCCGCCGAGCTGATCCACATTTCCGGCACGGATTTTTATATTCCGAACATGGTGGAGCTCGCCGAAAAGCTCGCGCAGATCGCGCCGGGCAAAGGCGCCAAGAAGGTTTATTTCGGCAATTCCGGCACGGAGGCAATCGAAGCTGCCATAAAGCTCGCGCGCTACCACACCGGCCGTGAAAAAATTCTCGCCTTCTATGGCTGCTTCCACGGCCGCACGATCGGTTCGCTTTCGCTCACGGCGTCGAAAGCTGTTCAGCGCAAGGGATTCGGTTCGCTTCTCTCGGGAGTGTTCCACGCGCCCTATCCCGATCCCTATTACGCCGGAAAATCCGCCGTCGAAACCAGCGCCGATTGCATCGCCTTCATCGAAAAAGAATTGTTCAAGCGCATCGTCGACCCGCAAGACATCGCCGCGATTTTCGTCGAGCCGATTCAAGGTGAAGGCGGCTACATTCCCGCGCCTGCGGAATTTCTGCGCGAGCTCCGCCGCATCGCCACGCAGCACGGCATCCTGCTCGTCTCCGACGAAGTCCAGTGCGGCATGGGCCGCACCGGCAAGTGGTGGGCCGGCGATCACGTCGGCTTTGAACCTGATATCACCTGCGTCGCGAAGGGCATCGCTTCGGGCATGCCGCTCTGCGCCACGATCGCGCGCGACGACGTCATGGATTGGAAGCCCGGCGCGCACGCCTCCACTTTCGGCGGCAATCCGGTCTGCATCGCTGCATCGCTCGCCACCATCAAGCTGCTCGAAAATGGCTATATGGAAAATGCGCGCAAGATGGGTGACTTCATCCTCGGCCACATCGCCGATTGGCCGAAGCGCCACAAATGCGTCGGCGAAATTCGCGGCAAAGGCCTAATGATCGGCGTTGAAATTGTGCTCGATCAAAATACTCGCGAACGCGCGCACGATCTCCGCGATGCCATCGTCGATCTTGCGTTCACCAAGGGCTTGCTCATCCTCGGCGCCGGAGAAAACTCCATCCGCCTCGCTCCGCCGCTGCTCATCGACCAGGATCAAGCCCACTTCGCGCTCGACACTCTCGATTCCTGCATCACCGAACTCGAACGCAAATTGTAGCGCTCAAGACAGGATACAGTTTCGTGATTGGTTTTTCGGGGGTCGGAGCTTTAGCTCCGACTTTAAGCCCCCGACGAAAGGGCTTTAGCCCCTGAGGAATTTCGAGTCGCTATCTCCTCGCCGGCTTTGCCGTCGCCAAAAACCACTGATTTCCCGCCGGGTCGCGCACTTCGCCACTGCGCTCCCCATACGGCTTGTCTTCCGGCGGCATCACGCCTTGCGCACCCGCCGCCACCGCCCGCGCATATGCCGCGTCCACATCCGGCACGTACATGTGCAGTGCTATCGGATTCGACGGCCATTGATGGCGCGGCTCTCCGACAGTGATGTACGTGTCTCCAAATTTCACCCGCGCGTGCAGCACCGTGCCGTCCGGAGCATCGTGCCGGAAGAAATCTTCCGCTCCAAACGCCGCCTTCCAAAACTCAATCAGCTTCGCCGCACCGCGCGCGTTCACGTTGGTGATCACCGTCGGCTGGTCCGCCGGAGAATGCTCGGAAACGCGCCGCGTCGTAATGAACCAAAAGTTGCCACCTACGTCCCGCACGCCTCCGTCGCGGTCGCCCCACGGGTGCATCGTCGGCTCGTATACCGAAGTCGCGCCCGCCGCGATCGCCTTCGCGTACGTCTCGTCCGCGTTTTCCACGGTGATGATGAAATACCCCGTCCGCGAGGGATATTGCTCATTCCCGTCCGAAAGCTCCAGCGCGCAATCCGCGAACATCACTTCCGCGTGCATGATTTTTCCATCCGGAGTTTTGTAGCGTCCCTTCTCCACCGCGCCGAACGCCGTCTTCAGGAACTCAATCACTTCCGCGCACGGATGCGCAATCACATACGCCGTCACCGTCCGGAATCCGTCCGGAATCCAATCCCGCTTCACCCCCGCCTGTGCCTGTGCGCTCATCGTCGCCTCCTTCGCCAAACCCGCCTTCAATTTCATCCGGAATTCTTCGCTCGGCAGAACCATTAGCCGCTCCGCCACGCCCGTCAGCGCCTCCAGCCGCTCGCCGCCCGCCGCGCCATCCGCTGCTCCGCGAGCCGCGGGAGCCGCGCCGCCCCGCAGCAACGTGTCAATCGCGCGGTCCAGCTCTGCAATCATGCTCGGCTTAACCATGTTGCTCTTCCATCTGCGCACGCAGCGCGTGAATCGCACGGAATTGCAGCTGCTTCACCGCGCCTTCCGTTTTCTTCAACCCCTGCGCAATCTCGCGTATGCTGCGCTGCTCCACAAACCGTTCGTACACCACCCGCCGCTGAATCTCCGGCAGCCCGCGCACCAGCTTCGCCAGCATCGCTTGGAGTTCCACCTCTTCCATCTCGCGTTGCGCGACGGGATCGGCGTGCGGTTCCTCTGCGGGATTGCCCTTCTCCCGCGCGGACTTTTCCCAGCGGTCCGCAATCGTGTTTGCAGCGATTCGTAGCAGCCACGCCACAAACGGCACGCCCCGCCATTCGAATTTTTTGAGATTCGCCAGCGCCTGATGAAATACGTCGGCCGTCACATCTTGCGCCGCGTCGCGGTCCTGTACCCGTCGCGCCACGTACGCATACACGCGGTCAAAATTCCGTTCGTACAAATCCCCAAATAGGCGCGGATCAGCCTGCGCCGCCTCCACGAGCGCGCGCTCGTCGCTCAATTGCGCTGTCTGCACCGCCAAGCGTCTCTCCAACTCCGGCCTTCACTATCCTAATCCCCCCGCCCTCGCCGAAGTTATGCTCAACCAGCCAAAAAAAAATGGGCCCGCAAACCAGCGCGAGCCCATTTCGAGCGAATGTTTCGCCTGCCAACCTTTAAGCTTTCCGTTCTCTGCCTGCCGCCTTCTGTTTACCCCGAGCGATTTGCGCGAAGGGCCTTCCGCCCACCACCTTCCGCCTTCAGTCAGCCTCAGCGCGAACGAACCTTCCGGCCCTAGTACGGTTCTCCCGGCAGCGGTGCCAGCACCGGAGTCACCTTCCCCCAGCCCTGGTCCTGCACGGTCTTCATGTCCCGCACCAATTGATCCGGCAGTTTCGAATTCAACTTCGGCCGTCCGGCTTGATTCGCCAGCGTCCAGCCCACCGCCGCCACCGTCTTCGACACCACCTGAATCTCGTGGTAGTCGATTTTCTCCGGCGTATCGGTCGGCCGGTGATAATCCACATGCAGCCCGATCGTGAAAAACGCTATAGGAACTCCCATCTTCGCGAAGTTGTAGTGATCGCTGCGGTAGAAAATCCGTTGCCCCTGCGGGCCCGGCCCCAGGTTGTCGTGCGTCGCATCCGGCGCCGTCGCGTCGTAGAAATGATCGAGCCCCAGTTTCTGATAGCCGTTGTTCACCGTCTCGATCGTCTTCTCCAGATCGTCGCTGCTGATGTTTGGCCCCACCACCATCACGTTTCCGGGATCCACCAGCCGGTGCGAGGGATCTGTATCCACGGAGTTCGCATTCTTCGTTCGCCCGATCATGTCCATGTTCAGGTCGGCGACCACTTTTGTCAGATCCACCGGCGGGAACATGTTGAAATACTGCGAACCCCACAGCCCTTTTTCCTCGCCGCCATTCCACAGGAAAATAACCGAACGCTTGGGACGCATCCCTTTTGCCGCGCCCTCGGCGTATTCCCGCGCCACGGCCAGCAGCCCCGTTGAGCCTGAGCCGTCGTCATCCGCGCCATTGTTTACGTTGTGCCCGTCCGGCAGAGGAGCGCTCAGCCCGATGTGGTCCAGGTGCGCGCTCATGATCACGTACTCGTTCTTAAGAACCGGATCGTTGCCCTCGAGCAGCGCCACCACGTTTTCGCCGTGCCCCGCTTCGCTGTTCACAGCGATCTTGATGCTTGCCGTCTTCTGCGCGTTCAATTCAAACGAATCGAGCTTTGCATTACTCCCCGCGCCGTAAAACGCCTGCTGCGCATTGACCTTCTCGCCCGCGAAAATGAGGTTCGTCAGCCCGATGCCCGCCGAAATCGATGGCACGCTCGGACATGCTCCCGCCTGCGCGAATTTCACCACTTGATACGCCGGCCCGTTCAGCGCCGGCCCGCGCCCGCCGCCACCTCCACCTCCGAAACCGCCAAATGCCCCGGCGCCGTTCGGATTTGCCATTGCCGTGAGCTGCTGGTAGCTGGCCAGCGAAATCACCGCCACCGCGCCGTTCTTCGCTCCGTACTGCTCCGGTGTAATGAAATCCTTACACGCTTCTCCGAGCGGATTCTGCGCTCCTCCGCCTCCGCCCCCGCGTCCCGCCGCCGCGGCCGCCTGCTGCGCGGCAATCTCCTGCGGCAGCCCCGCAACCACGATGATCTTTCCGCTGACATTGAGCCCCTCATACGGATTCGTGTTCGTCTTGTTGATCACGTATCCATTGCCCGCGAACACCAGATTTCCGCTCACCTCTAATGGTTGCAGCGGCGGTGCGCCCCGCCCGCCTGCCGTCACCGTGAAATCCTTTGCGTACTCGAAACCTGCCGTCACCATCTGAGGATTCGCTCCACCGCCTCGCGCTCCGCCTTGCCCGCCACCAGCGCCGCCACCTGCTCCCCCGCGCCCGCGCCCTGCCTGCTGCGGAAGCGTGATCGACACTTTCGTCTGCTCCGCGTTCACCGACCGCGCCACCAATTCGATCGGCATCAGATACGGCTGCAGCGGCCCGTTCGTACCCGACGTGCTCCCCATCGGCTTCAAGCCCCATTCCGCCAAATGGCTCGCCACATACAGCGCCGCCGTGTCATATCCGCGGGAAGGGAAGTTCCGTCCTTCGAGCTGGTCCGACGCCAAAAAATAGTCGTAAATCTTCAATTCGTTTTCGCTGATCGTGTCGGCATTTCCATAGCCCGACGCCGTCGCCTTGCTCTTGTCGGCAGCCGCCTTCGGCCCCGCCATCGCGATCAACCCTACCAGGGAAAGCACACCCGCAACGCAACCGCTCACAATTGTTCGACGCATGTTCCCTCGACCCACGCAGTTTTAGACGGAATGACAACCGCCGTTCCATAACTGACGCCCGCGCGCCCCGTCCGGTTTCAAATCCCCGCGCACGTCTAACTTAGACGCCCGACGAGTTCCTGACAGCTGCCCCTATCTGTAGATCCAAAGGCTCTGCGGTACCTTTTGCCTTTGCCTGTCATCTGAAATTTCAAATTTCAAATTTGCAATGCCCCCAATATCCTTCGCCCGTGCCGCTGCGCTGGATCCATAGATCGGGCTTTTGCTTATTCTTTCACCGCTGCCGCAATTCTGCTTGGTGCCCCACCCGTCGTCGTTACGGGTGGGGCTCGCGAGCCAAATCGCGGCTACCGTCCGCCTGCCGTCGCAGCGCTGCTCATCGTGCGCAGGCCTTCTAAATCTCGCGCCGGCCATCAAAATCTGCGCTAAACTCCGCCCGTCAATCCGGAGCAAACATGAAAATCCAGCCACTCTCTCGCCGCGATCTCTTGTTGAAGTGCGCCGCTGCCGGCGTCCTCACCTCCATCCCATCACTCAGCGTCGCCGAAGCCATCACGCGCTGGCACGAACAGGAAGCCGCCGCCAAAAAAGTCACGCCCTGGAACGAAATCGGCCCCTTCTACAAACGGCTCGCACCGCAAAAATCCGAACTCCGCGCTCCCGGCGATCCCGGCCTGCCCGTCAACGTCTCCGGACAGCTTTACGACACCGCCGGAAATATTCTCGTCGGCGCGAAACTCGAAATCTGGCAAGCCGATCATCTCGGCCACTACGATCTCGATGGCTACCGCTACCGCACCACGCTCGCCGCCGATAGCGCCGGAAAATATTCCTTCGATTCCGTCATGCCCGGCCACTATCCCGATCGCGTCTGCCAGCACAT
>DASTCZ010000366.1:0-4624 GCA_035710585.1 Candidatus Acidiferrales bacterium
TCTGGAACCGCGCCGAATCCGCCAACACTTCCGGCGACGAAATCTGCGTCGTCAGCTCGTCGTAACGAGCCTCGATCTGATCGAGTTTTTGCGAAAGCGTAAGTGCAGCCATAAACGGCCCTCCTGCGCGAGCCGGCAATCAAAATTAGGTGAACTATTTCTCGAAGGCAAAAATCAGGCGCGCCCGCGATTGGCGGGCTTCTGAAGGCGAGCTAATAAAACGCGGCGAGCATCAATTTGCTAAATTGGATTATAACACGCGCGAAAAGTCGCAGCGCCGCAGCCTATTCTCCGCTTGCTCCCGGCGCAAACGCGCGGTGCACGCGGTAAAGAACGAAACTCGTCGCGGCGCCCGCAGGAAGTCCCTGCCAAATCCCCGTCCGCACGCTCAGCATCGCCTGCCCGAAAAAAATCTGGCCGATCCATTCGTACCGCGTGCCGCCGGTAACGCGCTCGAGCGCCCCTCCGGCGATCGCGCACGGAATAAACACGAAAAAGAATACGCCCGCGCCTCCCACCGCCCAGTGCCACGCCTCGGTCCAGCGCAATGGATACGAAACTTTCCGCAGCACCGCGGCCGCCACGATCTGCGGAAACCAGCCGAAGACCGTCCCCAGGAAAAACGCAAAAAGAAAATCGCGCGCCCAGTTTCCGCCGGTCGGCGCCATTTCCTGCGCCCGCCGCCCGATCAGAAAATATGCCAGCGTGTAAAAAAAGCTGCCGCACACCACTCCGGCAAGGTAATACGCGAGGCTGCCGCGGCGCGTCATATCCGCCGCTGAATGTTGGGGAAATCGGTCCACACCTTCACGCCGCAAAAGTGCGAACCCTCCGTGCAAATCGGCGTCGCAATCCCCGCGCGGATGTAGCAAGGCGGGCCGATATACTTCGCCAGCTCGGGAATCGCCGCGCGCAGCTGTTCGATTTCTTCCATCGAAGCCCAATAAATTTCTTCCTGCGCGTTGAAGCACGTCCGCATCGTCCATTTGTGCAGCAGGTGCAGCAGCGAGCCGGTCTCCACCAGCCGGATCGCTTTCGCGTTCGGCAATAGATAGAGCGCGATCTCCGGCGTCACTCCGCGCTCAAGCAATTCGTTTTTCGCCGCCCACGCCTCCGCCATCGCTTCGGCGTACACCTCGCCCGCGCGCGCATTCTCCGCGATCAGCATCGGCGTCACAAAATCCGGCATGCGCGTATCCGCCAGCGTCAGCAGCGGCCGCGAGCCCGGCACCATCCGGTGCCGCTGGTCCTGGCTATCCGCCGTGTGGCTGATTTTTTTCGCAAACGTGAAATTCGCATGTTGCAGCGCGCGCATCAGAGGCGCATGCACGCCGATGTTCAACGTCTGCAGCCGGTACGGATTCCGCGCCGGATTCAGCAGCCGGTCGATGGCTTCCGCGTCCGGGCACTCCGCTTCCGTCAACCCGACCACAGCGCGATAACTTTCCGCCGCCACGCGCACGGCGTTCGGCGAAAAATCGAGCAGCTTCGAGACGCGCCCTTCGAGCTTCGCGTCAAACTCGCGCGCGAACGCGTCGCCATCCGCCGCGCTCTTCGCTTCCGGCTCCCACTCGGGCAAGTCTTCGAGCGGCGCGTTGTCAAGCCGCTCGAAAAATTGCGGATCCAGCTCGCGCACCTTCGCCACCATTGCACCCACGACTTTGCGCGATTCCGCAGGCGTGTCGCATGCGTTCTGCATTCGCCACAAGCGGTGCAGCACGATGCCCGAGACGGTGTGCACCATCGTCGTGGCCGCCGCCACTGGCAGCACGTATCGCGCGACTTCGATGGCGCGTTTTTCCGATTGCCGTTCAATCTTTTGGACGCGCCGCGGGTGCGAATGTTGCGTCACGTGCCAGATGTCGCCCAGAATTTCGCGCGCCGTCGGCTCCAGGATCTTCGTCAGCGTGCGGTAGTGCGTCCATGCGCGCGCGACCGCGCGTTCGAAAATCGCGCGCTCTGCCTCGCCAAAAGCCCCGCCGAGCGGCGGCACATAAGCCAGCGCGCGGTCCAGCCGCACGTACCGCTGGCTTTGCTGCTCCGAATTGTAAAAAGGGTGCGCATGTAGGAATGACCACGTGAACTGCCGGCTCACGTTTTCCAGGCCAAATTCAAAATGCGCGTGCTGCCACACGGTGTGGTGCCCGCCGTAAAATGTCGCGGCGCCGATGTTCACCCGCTGCTTGTCGTTGATTTCTTCGGGCGCGATGATCCGCGCCGAATAGCACGTGCGCGCCGCTGCAATCGCGCTGTCATATGGGTGCGCAAACCAATTCCGCAGCGTCACGCGCGGCGCGGCAGCTTCTACAGTCACATTTTCGGCGGAATCGAATTGCGGCACGGGTCGGGTGGCCATCAAGTTTGACCGACGACTTTAGAGGCTCGCGTTGCGGGGAGCAATGGGAAAGTTCGCGCCCGTGGAAATCCGCATCGCACAGGCGCGAACGAAACTTCGGCGCCTACTTCTTTTTCGCGGCTTGTATGGCCGCCTGCGCCGCCTTCGCGTCGGCGTATTTCTTCTGGAATCGCTCCACGCGGCCCGCGGTATCGAGCAGTTTCTGCTTGCCGGTGAAAAATGGATGGCAGCTCGAGCAAATTTCCACGCGCAGCATGTCGCCTTTGATCGTCGAGCGCGTCTTAAACGTGCTTCCGCACGCGCAATGCACCAGCACTTCGTGATAATCGGGATGAATTCCGGCTTTCATGGGGGAACCTTTCTCGCGGACCGGTCTGCGTCGCGGCACACTCAGCCGGACGTCGCTAGGTCCACGGAGACCTTTAGATTACGCGATTCCCCCCGCGGATGCAAAAGGGTTCGGGGTGCCCCATCCGCCGCCTTTGCGGGTGGGGCGTTAACTTATCCACGAAGAAAATCCATCCTGCATCGCAGCTAAGCCGTTTCTGTAGCGCAGGTACCCCGACGGACTTAGTCGGGGCACCTGCGGCCTTCGTGGCGCGGACTTTCTGCCTGCCCTGACGCAGGGCTGGTCTGCGCAGTTCTGTTCGCTGACATCCCCGCCACCTGGCACTTGTCCGCCAGCTACAGAGTGGGATTTGCCGGACGCCTAAGGTTTAAACGTAGCGCCGCGGCCTTCAGCGCGGCAGCTTTTCGCTCCGCGTCAATATTGGCGGTAATTGCGCTCGAGCACTCCACGCTTGCGCATTCGCCGGAGCAGCGCTGGAAAGATTCTCCACGCCGTAGCGCCGTCGAGGGGAGGCGATGGAATGAGGTTCAGTACTGCGATCAGAACGCTGTAATAACTGAACATCCCAAGCGCCACATTCACAGCGTCAGATCTCGTGAACCCGAAAAATTTCAGCCACAGGAACACTGGCACCGCAATCAGCATTTGCGCGCCGACCCCTGCCCAGGCGATGCCCGCTTGGTCGATTTGTGACCACGGCTCCTCAAAACGCGTGACGCCAAATACCGGGTAAAGCCGGATCGAAATAACCTCACAACCCAGCCGTCGCGCAGCGAACAGATGGCCACATTCGTGAAGTAGTATCAGGCCGTAGTACGATCCGCACAGCGAAAGCATTTCGGCAGGACGTTGAATCGCCCCGATCAACACGACCGCTGTAACACATAGCAGAGACCAATGCGCAAAGACGGGAACTTTCTCGATGCGCATTATTTCGATGAATTTGGTGAATCGCATTCGAGACCCTATCCAAGGGAAGTTCTGGCCGGATTATAGGTGCGTTATGCCATATTGCCCATCAAACTCCACTTTTCTCCGTTAACTCCTTCAGCAATTAGCCCACGCCGCAGCTTTCCGATCCGTTCCGATCGCATACAATCGTCTTGGACGAGCGATTCTTAACATGTATGGGATTTCGCATTAATTAAGAACGGCGAAATCGTCCCTCCACAGGTGAATACCTTCGTGCAGCAACCCAAGCTTCCTATGACCGTTCTGCTAAGGTGGTTCTTTTCCATCCCTCTGATTCTCTTGGGTTGCTGGTTCTATCTGGCGAGCGTTTTAATCGGCGGCGGTATGCACCTCGACCCGATGCCAGGAGTAGGGCTGCTCATCGCTGGCGGGGCGCTTGCGATAATGATCGGCGGCCACTGGCTAATTCGGTTTGAAAAACAAGAACGAATCCCCGGCGGTCTCATCAACATTGTTCTGTTGCTTGGTTCGTTCTCTCTCGTCTATGGTATTGCCCGCTGGGTTTTCGAGACTTTGGAAAAGGTGCAGACTTCCGAATGGGGCCACTCGCGACCAGGAGAAGTGCTGTTTCGCGTTTGCTACGGGTCCCTGTCGGCCGCGGCACTCCTCGCCTTTAACTATCGGCTACGCAAGGCAACCAGGAGATCACAACTATCACCGTTACAAAACGCGAACCACTAGCTCACTTTCGACGTTCCGACTTCCTCCCCTCTCACGCCACCGCCAGCGATATCTCTCCGCGCCCGTTTCGCGCCGGCGTCACTGTGATCTCCACGTCCTGCCCCAGCGCGCGCAAAAATTCCAACAGTCTCCCGACCGAGAAACTCGCGCCGCGATTTCGCGCCAGCACCGATACCTGCGGCTGCGAAATCCCTAAAATTCTGCCTACTTGCTTCTGGTTTAGTCTGCGCTCACGAATAATCCGGTAAATCTGTAGCGCCAAGTCC
>DASTCZ010000367.1:0-4770 GCA_035710585.1 Candidatus Acidiferrales bacterium
GCGGATGACCACGGCTGGTGGGCAACATCTAACGAGTGTTGACGAACGCGCGGAGGCGATTCGCGCGGGCGCGCGCGGCACGTTAGAATTGTTCAGACATCATGGCGGATTCAGTTTCGGAATCAGCGGCGCGGGAAGCGCCGGCGGAGAGTTCGGCCCCACCTAATAGTGCAAATCAGAATGGCGGCGCGCCACAAAGCAGACTGGCGCTGACGCTGCGCGCTCTGCGGCACAGAAATTTCCAATTATTTTTCGGCGGGCAGTTTATTTCGTTGATCGGCACGTGGATGCAGACCGTGGCCGAATCGTGGTTAGTGTACCGGCTGACGGGTTCGGCGCTGGTGCTGGGAGTGGTGGGATTCAGTTCGCAGATTCCGGTGTTTCTGCTTTCGCCGCTCGGCGGACTGGTGGCGGACCGCTACAACCGGCATCGAGTGGTGATCGCGACGCAATCGGCGGCCATGGTGCTGGCGGGGATCTACGCGACGCTGATTCTGGGCGGATGGATCACGGTGCGGGAGATCATCACGCTGGCGGCGGCGCTGGGAGTGGTGAATGCGTTCGACATTCCGGCGCGGCAGGCGTTTTTGGTGGAGATGGTCGGCAAGGAAGATTTGCTGAATGCGATCGCGCTGAATTCCTCGATGTTCAACGGCGCGCGCGTGGTGGGTCCGGCGGTGGCGGGCGTGCTGGTGGCGTGGATCGGAGAAGGCTGGTGTTTTGCGGCGAACTCGCTGAGTTACATCGCGGTGATCGTGGGGCTGTTGCTGATGAGCGTGACGGCGCGCGAAACGGCGGGCGAAGGCTCGATGGTCGAGCACATCCAGGAAGGATTCCATTACGCGCAACACACCATGCCGATCCGCGCATTGCTGCTGCTGGTGGGGCTGATGAGCCTGGTGGGGATGCCGTATTCGGTGCTGATGCCGGTGTTCGCGGACCAAGTGTTGCACGGCGGGGCGCGCGGACTGGGATTGCTAATGGGTGCGACGGGAGTAGGCGCGATGCTGGGTGCGCTTTCGCTGGCGATGCGATCGGGAGTGAAGGGGCTTGGCAGATTGGCGGCGCTGGCGGGAGGCGGGTTTGGAGTGTCGCTACTGATTTTCAGCGTGTCGCGGAATTTCTGGCTTTCGTTTGTGGTGCTGGTGCCGGTGGGATTTTCGATGATGCTGCAGATGGCGAGCTCGAACACGTTGATTCAGGCGATGGTGCCAGACCGGCTGCGTGGGCGGGTGATGTCGCTTTACTCGATGATGTTTATGGGCATGGCGCCGCTGGGGTCGCTATTTGGCGGAACCTTGGCGGAAAAAATCGGCGCGCCGTGGACGGTGGCGATCGGCGGAGCGCTGAGCGTAGTGGGGGCGATCTGGTTTTACACGCAGCTTCCCGCGCTGCGGATTGAGGCGCGGCAGTTGATCATCGCGCAGGGAATGGCTGGCGGCGAGCCGGCGGAGCAGATGACGGCGAGGTTGAGGTAAAGCACATTTCTTTCTTCAGGGGCTAAAGCCCTGTTGAATGCAAGCCGAGTACGTGAGGGCTGAAGCCCCCACCTCCGAAAGCACTCTTCAAATTAATTCATTGGCGGGGCGGGATTAGTGGCTGCTTCCGTCCCGACTTACGGCGTCGGGACGCAAACTCGGCGAGACTTGAGTGCGCAACCTACAATTCACTTCATCGGCGGAGGCGGTACCAGTGGCTGTTTACGCATTTCGCCTCGAGCTTCGCGCGCTTCGATATCTTCGAAGAGAAGCGACGGTGACGTGATCGTGCTGGGAACACCATCGGAACTGGAAGCGAACGCCGCGAGCGCGGTGCCCTGAATGCCCGCTTGCGCGCTTTGCTCGTATGCGTAGGTGGCGGGATCGTTGCCGATGGCGGCGACGTCGCGCAGCATCCGGAGATTGATGCCCTGGAAGTGACCGGGAATCACCAAGTGCTCCTGGCCGTCGGCCACGTCAATGCGATAGACCTCGAGCGGGATGCGTTCGCCATTTCCGGCGCCTGCGATGAGTTCGGAAATGTCGCCTTCGCCGAATCCGGCGATGCCGGGATTATCCATGGCGCGAACCATGAGGCACCACTGCCGGCCATCTTGTTTGCATTCATCGAGGAATTTCTTTTTCAGGTCCGCGGGAGCAATCCCGTTTGCGGACGAAAGAAATAAATTTGTGCTCATCGCAAGGGCATCGCCGAGAAAGAGCGCGCGCGCGTGTCCATTGCTCTGAGCGAAATCCTGGCCGGGGCGCCGCGACATGGCGAGGTCCTTCAGGATGCCGTTATCAACGAGCGTAATTTTCTCTGCGGCGACTCCTTCCGCGTCGATGGCGTGCGAGCCGGGAAGCAGATGACCCTGCGGATCTTTCGCGAAGGGATCGTCGATCAGGCTCGTGCCCGTGGGAAGCACGCGTGAATTCAACCGGCCAAGCCATTCGCTGCGGCCGCCGCGCGCCTGCACGATCTGATCGTACATGGGAAGCATGGAGAGAGGCGGGCGGGAACCGGCGACCGACGGCGCGAACAATTGCGCGAGAAGTTCGGCGGCGGCGCGATTTTCAAAGAGCACAGGACCGGCGTAGGACGGAACGGGATCGGCGGTGCGTTCGGCGACGAGTTCCTTGCCGCGAGCGTCGAGCTGCTTGGCGACTTCATCGGCGGAGGGAAGCTCGCCGGGTAGCATCGTGTAGGTGGCGTAGAAATTGTGCATAGGCACGCCATCAGGAGCCTGCGTATCGAGGCCCGCTTCGATGGCTGCAAGAGTGCGGCCGACGCGGATGCTGGTGCCTTCGGTATCCATCAAGTAGTAGGTCTGATAGATCAGCGTGTAAGTGACGCGATTGCTGGTGAGGTCCGGATAATTTTTCAGGGCGGCGCTGGCTTTTTTCGCTTCCTCTTCCCAATTGCGATTGGTCCAATCTGCGACGAGCCGGGGATCGACCTGATTGACCGGCTTTTCCTGAGAGAAGTCGGCGACTTCGGGCGGACGCGCGAGGCTCTGCAGAAAACCTTGCTTCTGAGCGAGCGTGGTGAGCGCCTGCTTATAGGCCTGGTCGGTGGCAAGCCAGAGATCCTGGCGCAAGGACTCGTAATCGCCATCGACGCCGACTTGACCTGCGGAGCCGAGGAAGCCCTGGAACTGTTCGCCGGCGATGAAATTGGAGCTATCGAGTTTGTAGTCGCCGACGCGGATGTCCACGTCCATGTAGCGATTGTGCGTGGTAGAGGTGGTAACGAGCGCACCGAAGGAGGCGGTGACGTTGCGAACATCGAGATCGACGAGGCGGTATTCGATGAAGAACGGCTTCAACTGGCCCGGGATTTGGAGACGGGTGCGGGAGCGCTCGAGCTCATCGTGCATGGCCTGCATGGTGTGATCGTTTGCAGTTGACGCGTTTTGCTGAGCGATCGCGCACGCGGGAAGAAGCAGAGAGCCGGCAGCTAACGTAACGGCGAGCACAGAATTTTTAATCGGTGTGATCATTGCGCGCCTCCATTTCCGCTGCCCTTCGGATCGTGGAATGGATGAGGAAGCGTGGGCGGAGCGTCGCTGGAGCTTTCTTTTTTCTGAACTTCCATTTCGCTGATCAGCATCATCGGCGCAGCGGCCGCGACCGGAACGGAACCGGATTCCGCGCCGCAGTAGCCATTAAAAACTTCGGGCGTGTCGCCCGTGGCCATGATTTTCGTCAGCGCGATCAGCGGCGTGCCGACGATATCGACGCCGCGCACGAGTTCATCGGGGCGGCCATCGGAGTAGACCTTGTAGACGACAAGAGGTTGCACTTGAAACGCCTGCGGCTGGCCGCGGCCGGTGAAAGTGAAACCCCCGGCGATGTCGTCGATGAGAAGGCCGAAGGGTTTGTTCTGGCGCTTCATCTCGGTGATAAACATGCGGCGCAGTTCGGCGTTAGTGACGGGCTTGCTGCTTTCGACGATCAGATTGCCCTGGCGTGATACGGGCTGAGCACCCAATTGGCGGCGGCCGTGGCCATTGGAGCCGGGAAAATTATTGAGAGGCTGGCGCGACATTTCGAAATTGCGGAGCACGCCGTGATCGACCAAGGTCACTTTCTCCGAAGGCACGCCTTCGTCGTCGAACGGGTATGTGCCGAGCAGGACGTTTTTGCCGAGCGCGGCGCGAGTGGGATCGTCAACGATGCTGATGAAGTTCGGCATGATGGGATCGCCTACCTTGCTAGCGAAAGTCTGGCCTTCGTTGATGTCCTTTTGGCGGAAGCCTTCATCGCGATGGCCGAAGACTTCGTGAAAGAAGACGGCGGCGGCGCGGCCGGTGAGCAGCGCGGGCCCGGCGTAGGGTTCCACGAGCGGGGCTTTGACCAGATTCTCCAGTTCGCCGCGCATGGTTTTTTCCGCGGCCATCACGGCTTCGTCGGAAGGAGGCTGCGTGGGATCGACCCAATCGAAATTGTAGTAGCGGTCGATGTCCATACCGTCCGGAGCTTTGCCCTGGATGAAAAGCTCGAGGCGGAATTTCAGCTCGCCGTATTGCAGCTTGGTGCCCTCGCTATTCACTTCGTAGGTGTTTTCGGCGAGCGCGCTGAACGTAACGATGGAGTTCAAGATCGAACCAGACTGGCGGAAGTACGCGGTGTAATTCCGGACTTTCTGCTCCCACGGCTTTCGATCGAGTTGGTATGCGACGTGGGCGCCGACCGAGTTGTGCGGTTTTTCGCGGGAGAAATCCGGTGCGCTGCCTTCCGCTGATTGAACCTGCACTTCCTTGCTGGTTTTGATCTTGATGAGCGCTTCGGC
>DASTCZ010000368.1:0-5459 GCA_035710585.1 Candidatus Acidiferrales bacterium
GTTTCGCGATTGCCCGTATTAAACGATGCGGAAGGATTCGAGGGATTAAGAACGATTCGACCGTAAGACAAATGGCGCATCGTGCTGTTCGAGGGGCTAACGGAAATCTGCCGCCCCACGACTTCGTGGGTTTTTCGAAAAATCATTTTTTCCGGTGCCGGCACTGTCGTATTCATGTCGTTGGTCCATCCTCCATCACAAAAATGTCTGTCACATTGCCGCCGCAGTTATCATGTTTGCCGGCGAGCCGCGGTAACCCAGATCGGCGGACAACTCCGCCGCCGCTGCCGTCAGAGCCTGGCCCACTTCCGCGACCTTCACTTTGCTCATTCGAAACGCCGGTCCCGAAACACTGATCGCCGCGATGGGGCGTCCAGAGTGATCGTGAACGGCGGCCCCCACGCAGCGCGCGCCTTCCTCATTTTCTTCGTTGTCGATTGAGTAGCCGCGGATCCGGACAGCGTCGAGATCCGCGAGCAATGCGGCCGCGGTTGTGAGCGTATTCCGAGTCCTCTTTTTCAGTTTCGAATCTTTTATCAATCGAAGGACGGTCTGGCGCGGCAACTCCGCGAGAATTGCTTTTCCCAAGGCCGTGCAACAGGCAGGGAAGCGATGACCAACAGCGGATGCCATGCGCAAGTTCCGCTGCGATTCCATTTTTTCGATGTAGAGCACATCGGTCCCGTCGAGAATGCAAAGATTTACGGTTTCCTCGGTATCGCGCATAAGCCTGGCGAGATACGGGCGCGCATGATCCCGCAGGTCCAATTCGCGAAGTGATTTCGATCCCAGTTCGAAGAGTTTGATTCCAAGCCGGTATCTGCTCGTCTCCGGATTTTTTTCTACCAGCCGGTGGCGCTCGAGAACCATCACGAGGCGATGGACTGTACTTTTGTGAAGATTTAGCCCGCGGCAAAGCTCCGAGAGACTTAGCTCGCGGCGTTCAGCCCCGATACAGTCGAGCAGAGCCAGAGCGCGATCGAGGACTTGAACTCGGTAGGGCGAATGCGCTGTCTTGGAATGTGGCACGAGTCCCATATAATGGGAGACCTGCGAATAAGTCAAGCCCGGCGCTGAAGATTTCCATTCTTCATTACGATCGACATTGAAAGCGACGCCGAGCCGACTCAGAACACCACTTTTATCCGCAAGGAGAAGCCGCGTGACGGTGTGTAGCTGTTTTGCTGACGGAGATTGTCAAGACTTCTGGACCTGGTGAGTGAAATTTAGCGGGACTACGCCGTTTGGTCATGCTGGGCTTGGCGTGAGTGCTTCACGATTTCGAGAAACCTTCGCGCATTTTCAGTTATAACGTCCGTCTTTCCGGATCTTAGCGCCTCGGCCTGAACCAACTCTCCGCCCACTCCCAGAGCCGCCGCGCCGGCGAGAATGAAGTCAGGAGCCGTTTCGAGATTTACTCCGCCCGTCGGCACGAGCGGAATCTGCGGCAGCGGCCCTTTCAGCGCCTTGATGTATTTGGCTCCGCCCACCTGTCCACATGGGAAAATTTTTACGAGGTCCGAACCGGCTTGCCACGCCGCGAGAACTTCAGTGGGTGTGAGCGCACCGGCGAGCATCAGGAGGTTGTTTCGCGCGGCAAATTCCGTAGTCGCTCGATCGAAACCGGGGCTGACCAGAAACTGGGCGCCCGCATCAGCGCATTGCCGCGCAGCTTCCACATCCAGCACGGTGCCAGCGCCGATAAGCATTTCGGCTCCCGCGGTCGCAGTGAGTTCGCGGATCACTTCGACTGCGCCGGGCACCGTCAACGTGATTTCGACAACAGAGATGCCGCCTGCATGAACCGCCTGTGCCGCGAGTTTTGCCTCCCGTGCCGAAGACGCGCGTACCACGGGGATCACGCCGATATCGAGTATTCGCTTACAGACTTCTTGTTTGGTCATTTTGTCGGGAGTCTTTTGCCACTCCGGCTATCTCGCAATGCGCGCGCCGCCGCCCTTCATTACCCGTAACACTTCCTTCATCGTGGCCATCGATGTGTCTCCAGGCGTCGTCATCGCAAGTGCTCCGTGAGCCGCGCCGCATTCGACCGCCCACTGCGCGTCTTCACCGGCAAGGAAACCGTAAATTAAACCCGATGCGAAGGAATCTCCTCCGCCAACCCGGTCGAGCACCTCAATCCCATCGCGTTGCCGCGCTTCGAAGAATTTCCCGTCGCACCAGCAGATCGCTCCCCAGTCGTTGCGACTTGCTGTTGTGGCCTTACGCAGCGTCGTCGCCACGACCTTGAACGGAAAATCCCTCACCACTTTTTCGATCATTCGCTTGAACCAGGCAATTTCGAATGACGAGATGTCATCGGCCATCCCTTCGATCGAATACCCAAAGGCAGCTGAAAAATCCTCCTCATTTCCCAACATCACATCGACGTACTTTCCGATCTCACGATTCACCTCTTGCGCGCGCTTATTGCCGCCGATCGACCTCCACAACGAATCACGATAGTTCAAATCGTAGGAAACGATCGTTCCGTGCCGCCGGGCGGCCTGCACCGCCTCGAGCGCGACTTCAGGCGTCGAATCGCTCAGCGCGCAAAAAATGCCGCCAGTATGAAACCATCGCGCGCCGAATCGTCCGAAGATCTCATCCCAATCGATCTCGCCCCGCTTCAGTTGCGAGACCGCTGTATGGCCGCGGTCCGAACATCCGAGCGCCGCACGCACCCCAAATCCGCGTTCTGTAAAATTCAATCCATTTCGCGCGACGCGGCCAACGCCGTCGTCCGGCGCCCACCGGATCAGTGACTGGTCAAGTCCGCCCTGGTAGATGAGATCCTGGATCAGCCTGCCAACGGCGTTGTCCACAAGAGCCGTCACGATCGCGGAATCCAAGCCGAAGCATCGTTTCAATCCGCGCGCGACGTTGTACTCTCCGCCACCCTCGCATACATCGAAGCTTCGCGCCGTCCATATCCGGCGCTCGCCGGGATCCAGCCGAAGCATCACCTCGCCCAGGCTTACCAGGTCCCAGCGGCAGGACTCCTTCGGTTTAATCTTCAGCGCCATTAGTTAGCGTTCACTGCAAGCGTTTCGATCACTGGTTTACACCGCTTGCCAGAAAGCCTCCATCCACGGCTAGCACGTGTCCCGTCACGAAACTTGCTGCGTCCGACGCCAGAAAAACCGCCGCGCCCACCAACTCATCCAGATTTCCAAATCGTCCCATCGGTGTGCGCAACAAAAACTCTTTCCCGCGAGCGGTTCCATCCAGCAGAGAAGCGTTTAATTCCGTGCGGAAAACGCCCGGCGCAATCGCATTTACACAAACGCCGTGAGGCGCCCACTCGATGGCGAGCGATTTCGTTAGAGCTGCAACCGCAGCTTTGCTCGCCGAATACGCGGCAACCTCGAGCAACGCGACGAAAGAAGCGATCGAGGCGATGTTGATAATCCGCCCGTATTTCCGCCGGATCATGCCGCTGCCAAATATCTGACAAGACCAAAGCGTTCCGTTCAAATTCGTCTGTAGGATGCGATCCCACTCGGTGTCGGGAAAATTTAATGACGGCGCGCGCTTCGTCACTCCGGCACAATTGACCAGAATTTCTACACTGGAAAATTCGCGCTCCACGGCATTGCGAAATTCTTCAAGGCTTGAGCGGCTCGTTACGTCACACGTAATTGCGGCGGTTTTTCTGCCGATCCGGCGGATTTCTGCGGCAGCCGCCTCGACTCGGTCTTCTCGCCGGCCGGTTGGAACTACATTCGCTCCAGCCACAGCGAGTCCTTTCGACAACGCCAAGCCGATTCCGGATGTTCCTCCGATGACGACCGCCGTCTTCGATTGCAGATCGAGAGATGCAAGAGGCATCGCTTTTCTCAGATCGCCTCGGATTTCAGCATGATGAGGGTTTTCACGCAGACACTATAGCGGCTTGTGCGTGCGATGGGAATTTGTTCACGCACTGTGGGAGTCGCGATTCTCTGTACGTTCCGCATGGTGGTAAGTTCGCCGCAAGAAGAACGTGCTCTTGAAAAACGTAGTCGTGACTGACGATACGGCCGGATCAGCAGCGAAAATGGGTGACGTGGCTTTCAGAAGTCCGCGTCGAACGCAGAGTCAACTCAAATGGAACCGCATCACCGCCCGTTGCGCCGTGGCACCGCAAACAAGTTGTAAACTCGGAGGCAGATGCGGAAGCCACTCTCGCTATATCGTTTAACGACAAGTGAAAGACTGGCTGCCGGAAAGAGCATACGGGAGCGCGTTGCGCGTTCTTCGCACGCGGAGTGGACCGCACCGAAAGGCCGTCGAAATCCCATCGAGCTTTTGAAGGCCGCCGACGAAGCGCGATTGCGGGAATTACTTCCGATCCGCTATGGCAGGATGCGCCAGTCTCCATTCGCGTTTCTTCGAGGTGCGGCCGCGGTGATGGCGGCCGACCTCGCTTCGACGCCGGTCACGGGACTGCGAGTGCAAGCGTGCGGCGATTGCCACGTCGCCAACTTCGGCGGATTCGCGACACCGGAACGACGGCTCGTATTCGACATCAATGACTTTGACGAAACGCTGCCGGCCCCCTGGGAGTGGGACGTGAAGCGGCTCGCGACGAGCGTCGTGCTCGCGATGCGCGAGGCGGGATTTGGCGAGCGCCACTCTCGAGACGTGACTCGGAGATCCGTCGAGACGTATCGGATGCGCATGCACGTATATGCGTCGATGACCGCCGCGGGAGTTTGGTACTCGCACCTTGACCTCAACATCCTCAGGAAGGATGCCAAGACCGCTGCTGCGAAAAGGAAGTGGCAGCGGCTCATCGAAAAAGCTACAGCCCGGGATTCAGCGCATGAGTTCCCGAAATTCACAGTTGTTCGCAAAGACCGACCGCCGCGCATCGTCGATCGTCCGCCTCTGATCACGCATCCCGCAGATGTAGCGAGAATTAACAAACATGTCCGGCGAATTTTTGAGCGATACCGGAAAACGCTGACGAACGAGCGCCGGATCGTCTTCGACCGCTACGAACTCGTCGATGTGGCGCGCAAGATTGTCGGGGTCGGCTCCGTCGGAACGCGCTGCGCCGTGGCTCTCCTGATGGCGGGCCCACACGATCCACTGGTGCTTCAGTTCAAGGAGGCTGGCCGGTCCGTTCTCGAGCCGTACGCAGGTCCCAGCAGGTATGAAAATCAAGGGCAGCGAGTGGTGATCGGGCAGCGCATGCTGCAATCGGCGAGCGATGTATTCCTCGGTTGGGCGCGCGACGATTCGGGCTGTGATTTCTATTTCCGGCAACTTCGGGACATGAAGATGAGAATCGATTTGGAATCGATGACGAAAGCAGATTGGGTCGAGTATGCGGAGCTATGTGGCTGGGCATTGGCGCGAGCGCATGCCCGTACCGGAGATCCTGCGCATATCGCAGGATATCTTGGAAAGAAGCCGGTATTTGACGCAGCAATAGAAAAATTTGCGGCCGCTTATGCCGATCAGACTGAGCG
>DASTCZ010000369.1:0-4041 GCA_035710585.1 Candidatus Acidiferrales bacterium
GTCAATTCGAAGCGCGAACTCGCCGATCGTCTTCCGCACGCACGATATTCCGGACTCGATTTCACGCGCGACGCAAAGTCGATCTACTACACCTACCAGACGCCGCAGGGGCCGCGCGTCTTTCGTCACGATCTTGGCACTGACGCTGCAAAAGACCCGATGGTCTGGGGCGAGGGAGTCGGGCCGGAAAAGATTATTGGCACGAGCGTCACCGACGACGGAAGATTCTTGATCGTCACGCTGATTTACGGAGCGTCGGCCGACCGGACGGACCTCTACATCGCTTCCCTCGACGCGCCGCAGTTCGCAGTGCGACCGATCGTCACGAATCTTGACGCGCGCTTCATCGGCGACGAAGGCGGCGGGCTTCTCTACTTGCAAACGAATTGGAACGCGCCGAATTCGAAGGTGATCGCCGTTGATCCAGCAAATCCGCAGCGCGAAAACTGGAAAACGATCGTACCCGAAGCGGAAGTGCCGATCGAAAACATGGCGCTGGTGGGCGGAAAAATCTGCGTGGCCTACACAAAGAACGCGGCCTCGCTGCTGCGCGTCTTCGGCGCCGATGGAAAACTTGTGCGGGACGTCGCGCTTCCCACCCTCGGCTCTGCCTCGACTCTTCTCGGTCGTTGGAGCTCTGACGAATCGTTCTATATCTTCAATTCGTTTTTCGTTCCTCCGACAATTTTCCGCTACGACCTGAAAACCGGCGATCAATCGACCTGGTGGAAATCGCAGGCGCCGGTGCAGAGCGATCAATTCACGATGCAGCAGGTCTGGTACACGTCGAAAGACGGAACGCGCATTCCCATGTTTGTGGCGCACAAAAAGGGGCTGAAGCTCGATGGATCGAACCCGGCATATCTAACCGCGTACGGCGGATTCAACGTAAGCCTTGAGCCGACCTTTAGCGCTGAAGCTGTCGCATGGATGGAGCGCGGCGGAGTCTACGCTGTGCCAAATCTTCGCGGCGGCGGCGAATTCGGCGAAAACTGGCACAAAGCGGGAATGCTTGAGAAGAAGCAGAATGTCTTCGACGATTTCTTCGCCGCCGCAGAGTGGCTGATTTCGAACCACTACACCACGGCTGCGAAGCTCGTCGCGGAGGGCCGCAGCAACGGCGGCTTGTTGATGGGCGCAGCGATGACGCAGCGCCCCGACCTTTTTCGAGCGATCATTTGCGGTTATCCGCTGCTCGACATGCTGCGGTACCAGGATTTTCTCGTCGCGCGTTACTGGGTGCCTGAATACGGCTCATCGGAAAACGCGGACCAATTCAAATATCTCTACGCGTACTCGCCTTACCAGCACGTAAAAAAAGACGCGAAGTATCCCGGCATTCTCTTTGTGAGCGGCGATTCGGATACGCGCGTAGCACCGCTGCACGCACGGAAAATGGCTGCTCTGATGCAGGCCGATGCCGCGCCGGGCAGGCCGGTTCTGCTGAAGTACGATACGAAGGCTGGGCATTCGGGCGGTGAACCGGTAACGAAGCGAATCAACGACATCACCGATGAGCTGAGTTTCTTGTTCTGGCAGCTCGGCGTGACGCTAAACTGAATTTTGAACTTTGATGTGACCGGAGGAGTGCGAATGTTGCGACGCCTGACGGTTTTTGTGTGCGCGGTTTGCTATGTGGCGATCGCCGCGCAGGTTTCTCGGGCGCAGATGAAGCGCGCGATCACCTTTGACGATTTGATTTCCATGCGACGCGTGAGCGATCCGCAAATTTCGCCGGACGGAAAATGGGTAGCATTCACGGTCGCCATTCCTGACCGCGACGCGAATCGCAACGCCACCAACATCTGGCGAATTCCTGCTGCGGGCGGCGATGCGGAACAAATCACGCAGAGCGGGCACGATTCCAGTCCCCGATGGTCGCCCGATGGCGCGAAGCTTGCGTTCCTTTCGTCGCGCGACGGCCACTCGCAAATTTACATGATGTCCGCGAACGGGGGCGACGCGACTCCGATGACATCGATTTCCACCGACGTCGATCTCTTCATGTGGTCTCCCGATGGCGCGAGCATCGCGTACACGTCTTCTGTGTTTCCCGATTGCACCGACGACGCGTGCAACAAGAAGCGGCTCGACGATGCCGAGAAGAGCAAAGTGAAAGCTCGCATTTACGATCATCTGCTCTACCGCCATTGGAATGAATGGAGCGACGGCCGGCGCAGCCACTTATTTCTCATGCCTGCGGCAGGAGGCACGGCGCGCGATCTGACCGCCGCGGCGAATTACGATGTCCCGCCGGTGCAGCGCGGAGACGCGCAGGACATTGCGTTTTCGCCGGATAGCAAGGAGCTCTGCTTCGTCGCCGTGACCGATCCGGTCGAAGCGATCAGCACGAATGGCGATCTTTTCACGGTTCCGGCGGATGGCTCCGCGCCGCCGAAAAAAATCACCACGAATCCGGGGTTTGACGGCCATCCCCGATATTCGCCAGACGGAAAATTCATCGCTTACCACGCACAAACGGTGCCGGAATACGAAAGCGATCGCTGGCGGCTGATGCTCTATGACCGAACGACGGACAAGAGCACGAACTTGACCGAATCCTTCGACCGCAGCGTGGACGCGATTTTTTGGTCGCCAGATAGCCGCCTTATTTATTTCAATGGCGAAGATCGCGCGCAGTCGCCGCTCTGGTCGCTGGACGTGACGGCCGCAACAGCCAGCGCCGGAAGCGTCGCGCCGCGCATGCTGCTCGTGAATACCTTCAATACAGAGCCCGGCATCAGCGCCGACGGCAAGACGCTGGTTTTTTCGCGCGCGAGCATGATGCGTCCTGCGGAAATCTACACGGCGGATGCTTCGGCAGGCACCGCGCGCCAGCTCACTCACATGAACGATAGCCGCCTCGCGGGACTCGACCTCGCGCAGCCGGAGTGGTTCTGGTTCACCGGAGCGTTGAATGCTCGCGTCGAGGGCGCGCTGGTGCGTCCGCCGGACTTCGATCCTTCGAAAAAATATCCGGTGCTGCTGGTGATTCATGGCGGGCCGCAGAACGCGTGGGACGACACCTGGAGCTATCGCTGGAATCCCGAGGTCTTCGCGTCACCGGGATATGTGGTGGTCGCGATCAATCCGCGTGGATCGAGCGGCTACGGCCAGAAATTTACGGACGAGATCACCAACGACTGGGGAGGGAAGTGCTACCAGGATTTGATGAAGGGACTCGACTACGTTCTGGCGAAATATCCATTTACGGATTCCACGCGTACCGCGGCGGCGGGCGGATCATTCGGCGGATACATGGTCGATTGGATCGCGGGGCACACGGGCCGCTTCAAGGCGTTGATCAGCCACGCGGGGCCATACGACAAAGTGAGCATGTACGGCGGCACGGAGGAACTTTGGTTTGAGGAACACGATATGGCAGGCGTGCCGTGGACGGTTCCGGAAAATTACCGCAAGTGGTCGCCATCAACCTACGCCGCGGAGTTTGGAAAATTCAAAACGCCCACGCTTGTCATTGACGGCGAGCGCGATTACCGCATTCCCTACACGCAGGGGCTGCAATTTTTCACTGCGCTGCAGCGGCAGGGAGTGCCATCGAAGCTTGTGATTTTTCCGGACGAAGGGCACTGGATCTTGAAGCCGCAGAACAGCGAGCTGTGGTACAAGACGTTTTTTGATTGGCTGGCGCAATACTTGAAATAGCAGAAAAAATCGCGGAGAAAACCTGGTATGGAAAAATTGGCCGCGCCCGCCCGAGTGCGATCGGCAGCGAGTTTGAGATTTGTCTGCCTGAGTGTGTTGCTCTGTTTTGTTTGTGCCCCAGCGGGGAATCGCCGGTTCCTCGCCGCGCCGGGCCAGGCGAGCGCTGTTACAGTTCACCACGCGCTTGCACATGACGTTTCAAGGCCGCTCCGCGAGTTGCGCAGCGTTGCGTCCACTGAGCCAGCCGAATGTGAATCGGCTGATTGTGGACTCTCGCCCATCGATCCGGATGAGCCGCAGCAGCGGCCGGATCCTGCGACGCCCGACCCGCCGGAGATATCCGCCGCCTCTGCGGCCGTCGAGCAAACTTCGCAG
>DASTCZ010000370.1:0-6035 GCA_035710585.1 Candidatus Acidiferrales bacterium
GTCAGCGCGCGCGTGTAGTTTTTCAGCAAGAAATGTGAAAGCCGAGTCTCGGCGCGGCCGTGGCGCTTTGAGCCTCGCCACGACGCGAGAACCGGCGCCAGAAAAATCGCGAAGAGCAGTGCGCCGGAAAGCGCGAACACATACGTCGCCGACATCGGGCCGAAGATTTTTCCCGGCACGCCCTGCATGGTGAAGAGCGGAATCAGGGCGATGATAATTACCAGCACGGAAAAGAGCACGGGACGCACGGCTTCGGCTGTCGCGGCGGCGATGACGTCAAACTCCGTTTGGCCTGCCGAGTCCGAGTGCAAGCCGCGATACACGCTCTCGAGGACGATTACCGAGGCGTCGACGAGAATGCCGAAATCCACCGCGCCCAGCGAAATCAGATTTGCCGATCGATTCGTGAGCACCATCAGGGAAAACGCGAAGAGCAACGAGCAAGGAATCGTCAGCGCCGCGATCAGCGAGATTCGCACGTCGCCCAGAAATGCGAACAGCAGCAAGGTGACCAGAAGAAGCCCTGTAATTACGAGGTGGCGTACCGTGCCGGAAGTGAGATCGATCAGGTCCTTGCGATCGTAAAGCGTGACGATGCGCATTCCGGGAGGCAACAGGCTCGCGTTGAGCGCGCCGATTTTTTCACGCAGCGTCCGCAGCGCGGGCAGCGATTGCTCTCCACGCTGCAACAGAACGATGGCTTCGATGGCATCGTCGTCATGATTGATTCCCACCTGACCCAGGCGCGGTTGGAAGCCCTCGCGGACGTCCGCGACATCGCGAAGAAAAACCGGCACGCCATTGTGCTCGGCCAAGACGACGCTTTTCATTTCGTCGATGGACTGCAGCAATCCGAGGCCTCGCACGTTGACGCTCTGGCTTCCTACCGTCAGGTAGTTGCCGCCGGCATTCGCGTTGCTTCCGGCGACGGAGGAAAGAATTCCGGGCAGCGTGATGTTGTACTGGAGCAACTTGTTGGGATCGACTTCGGCGAGGTATTGGCGAGTAGAGCCGCCAAATGTGGTTACGTCAATGATTCCCGGCACTTGCTTCACTTCTCTGGCGACATACCAATCTTGCGTCGCTTTCAATTCGTTTAGCGAGTACGCCGAGCCCTGCAGCCGGTAGCGGTAGATTTCGCCCGTGGGCGACCACGGCGAAAGCTGCGGCGAGAGGCCCGCCGGAAGGCTGAGCAGCTGGATGCGATTCAAAACTTCCTGCCGATCCCAGTAGTAATCGCTGGAGTAATCGAAATAGAGCTTCACATCGCTCAGTCCGAAGATTGAAATCGAGCGCGTGTACTGCAAGTGCGGAATCCCAAACAGCGCGGTTTCGACCGGCACCGTAGCCTGGCGTTCCATTTCTTCCGCGGACCACGAAGGGTTCTGCGTGATCACTTCCACGAGGGGTGGCGACGGGTCCGGATAGGCTTCGATATCGAGGCGCACAAAAATGTACGCGCCCCCCGCGAGCCATGCGACGAGCAGCATTACCATCAGCGCGCGATATTGAAGAAGGGATCGAACGAGGTTGCGCATGCGGTTCAGTCCTGCTGAGCCGAACGAAGAAGCAATGCTCCCTCGGAAATAATTACGTCGCCGGCGGAAAGCCCCGAAGTGACCTCGGCGTTTTCATCGGCGATGCGGCCCAATGAGACGGAGCGTCGCTGGAAGCGCCCCTCGCCTACAGAAATGTAAACGTACGAATCCGTCCCCTCCCGCAAAACGGCGGCAGCTGGAATCAGGAGACCGGGCGAAGTCGAGCGCACAAGACGCACCGTCGCGAACATCTGCGGCTTGAGCCGCAACTGTGGGTTGGGGAGCACGATCCGCACTTTCAAAGTGCGGGTGGCGGGATCGACCGCGTCCGAGATCACGGTGACCCTGCCTTGCCATTTTTCGCTGGGATAAGAATTGAGCGTGACTTCAGCGGCAGCGCCCTGCTTCACCGCGGAGAGATCTTTCTCGTAGACGTTTCCCTCGATCCAAATCGAGTTGAGTTCGGCGATGGTGCAAAGCGGTTGAGGCGCGTCGAGAGCCTTTGACAATTCGCCGGGCGCGGCGCCGACGTCAAGTACCACGCCATCACGCGGCGCTGTGACGGTCAATTGATTCGGCGTTCCGTCGGGAGATGCGCCCAACAAGTGCAGGGCATCGAGAGCTGATTTTTCCTCCTGGGCTGCGGAAAGCGAGTCAGCCTGCGCCGATTCCAGATCTTTTTGCGATACCGCGTGATGCGAGAAGAGGTCGGCGGTGCGGTCGAGCGCCTTTTTCTTGAGTTGCGCGTCCAGATGCGCCTTTTGGAAATCGGCAACGGCGCGGGAAGCGTCGCTGCTCTCCATCACGGCGAGAATTTCGCCGCGCTTGACGCGATCCCACGGGCGAACTCGCATCTCGACGAGCCGCCCACCGGCCGCGGGAAACACGTGGACAACGCGCGTGGGGTCCGGCACGACAAGCCCTGGAATCTCAAGATAATCAGGAACGGGCTGCAATTTTACGACGGTTGTCCGGATGCCCTTTGCGTCTGCCGCGATGTAGATTCCCGCCGTTGAGGATTTCTCGGGTTGCGACGCCGGAGAGTTTGCCGCGGACTTACCGCACCCCCACGCCCCGAGAAGTCCGCACATCAAAAATGCCAACGTACAAGCTCTCTTCATAGTTTGTATCCACGATACGGGCCGCAACTCTCGATTGAATTGCGACGGTTGATGGGAGATCGCGTAGCCCGATCGAACAAATCGAAGGAAGAATTTCCGCCTCGCGAGCAATAACGATCGCGGGTCTCAGCTGCGCGTGATTTGCGACGATGAAGTTACGCGGATGGAGGGGCGCGGCTCTTGCGTGCTTGCGGGCAACAAGCTATCGAAACGGAAGGAGAATTGTTATCCACGAAGCCGCACTCAGACAGAACTACGGTGTAGTGCGGCGCGGGCGAAAGCGCGCAGGTATGCAAGTTCCGATTGCCGTCGCCGGAGCGGTGCGCCTGCCGCGCGGGAAGACGGAAAGACGCGCGCTTGCCAGCCGAAGCATCGACAGCAACGGCATCGGGATGCAGGTCGTCGGTCACGGAAATTACGGGAAACAAAAGAATCAGCGCGCAGGCAAGAGCGAGCGCACATGTGAGGTTTCCAACGCTTCGTCGCTCAAGCCGGCGGGGGCGCCGGAGACTGAAGTGGATGACAGCCGCAACCGCGACCGCCGTCCAGATGAGATTGAGGATTACTTCCATGAAGACGGAGCCTGCACCATTGGCCGAGCGCGAAGTCTACAACGTCGCGCGGCGGCGGCGCAATTTAGACGTTCGTATGAGATCGACCAGATGCAAAATTAGCGGTGCGCGTCGCGCTCAGATCCCGCAGCCGTGCAGATTGTGCTTTTCGTAGTACCGCTGGTGATATTCCTCGGCGGGATAGAATTTTTCGGCGGGCACGATTTCCGTGACGATCGGCCGGCGGAAACGTCCCGATTTCTGGGCGCGCTCACGTGAGGCGATGGCCGCTTTCTCCTGCTCGGCATCGTGATAAAAAATCGCGGAGCGGTATTGCGTGCCCACGTCAGGGCCTTGCCGGTTCGGGGTCGTCGGATCGTGGAGCGACCAGAAAGCGTCGAGCAATTTGTCGTAGCTGATCTTCGCGGGATCGAATTCGACCTCGACCGCTTCGGCGTGCCCGGTGCGATCGGTGCAGACGTCCTGATACGTCGGGTCCTGCGTGTGCCCGCCGATGTAGCCGGAGGTCGCGGAAATCACTCCGGGCAAGCGGCGAAAATTCGCTTCCACTCCCCAGAAACATCCTCCTGCAAATGTTGCCTTAGCCATAGGATTATTCTACCTCCTGAATTGATGCGGAGAAATCGAGCGGGCCTGATTGGCGGTTGTGCGGATTCGAGGGCTCGTTAGAATATACGGCGGTTTCAAGAAAACGGATGAACATGACTGAGCGGGACCCACTTTCGCGCGAGGCGATACTCGAAGTGTTGCAGCTGCTGGTGCGCACGCCATCGGTGAATCCGACGCTGGCGCCCGCGGAACCGAACTCCGGCGAGGCGGCGATTGCTGACGCGATTCGCGATTGGTGCGGCGAGCGGGGAATCGAGTGCCGGCTGGAAGAAGCGGCTCCGGGACGTCCCAATGCGGTGTCGCGCGTGGGGCGCGGCGACGGGCCGACGCTGGTGTTTTGCGCGCACATCGATACGGTGAGCACGGAGGGGATGACGATTCCGCCGTTTGAGCCGCGCGTGGAAGGCAATCGCGTTTATGGGCGCGGCAGCTACGACATGAAAAGCGGAGCCGCGGCGATTCTGGCGGCCGCGGCACAACTCGCAAAAGAAAATCTGCGCGGCACCGTAATGTTAGCGCTTGTCGCGGACGAGGAGTACGCGAGCATCGGAGCGCAGCACTTCGTGGCGAATCATCATGCCGACGCGTGCGTGCTGACGGAGCCGAGCGAAGGAAGATTGATTTTGGGGCACAAGGGATTCGTGTGGGCGCGGATTACGACGCGCGGGCGGGCGGCGCACGGCAGCCGTTGGGATTTGGGAGTGAGCGCGATCGCGCGAATGGGGCGCATCATCGCGGCGCTGGACGAATTCGATCGGAAGGAGCTTCGCGCGCGGAAACACGCGTTGTTGGGTCCGGGATCGCAGCATGCGGCGATGGTTCAGGGCGGGGTCGGGCTGACGACGTATGCGCCGAGCTGCACGCTGGAACTCGAACGGCGAACACTGCCGGGCGAAACGACCGAACAGGTGTTGAACGATTTGCGAAATACGATCGCGCGCGCAGGAGAGGAAGCAGAGGTAAAGCTGATGCTCGACCGGCCGCCGCTGCTGTGCTCGAGCGAGGCGAAGATAGCCGACTGCGTGCGAGAGGCGGCGACAAAAGTGTGCGGACGTGCGCCGGAAGAAGCGGGCGTGTGGTATTGGATGGATGCGGCGCTTTTTGCGGCGGCTGGAATTGAAACGGTGAATTACGGCGCGGGCGGCGCCGGCGCGCACGAAGCCGTGGAATGGACCGATCTCGATTCGGTAGTGAGCTGCGCCGCGGTGCTGGCGGAAACGGCGCGGCGATTCTGCGGCTGAGCTATTCCTCTCGCAGCGCGATCAGCGGGTCGACGCGCGTAGCGCGCAGTGCAGGAATAAAGCAAGCGGCCATCGCAACGATCGCGAGAACAGCTCCGGCGACGACAAAGGTCGCGGCATCATTTGGCGAAATGCCGTAGAGCTGGCTCGCGACGAGTTTCGCCGCGCCGAATGAACCCGCAACGCCGATAGCGATGCCGATTGCTGCGAGCGCCGCGCCTTCGCGCAGGATCATCCGCAAGATGCCACGGCGAGCTGCGCCGATGGCCATGCGTACGCCGATTTCGCGCGTGCGGCGCCCCACGGAATATGCCATCAAGCCGTAGACGCCAATGCTCGCGATGACCAGAGCGAGGGCGCCAAAGCCCGCGGCAAGATTCGTGATCAAGCGCTCCTGAGTGAGCGACCGCGCGATTTGCTGATCGAAACTGCGGATGCGAATGACGGGCAGATCGGGTACCGCGCGAGACAGTTCGAGCTGAAGCGCGTTTGCGATGGAAAGCGGATCGCCGACGACGCGAACTTCGAGCGCAGTGGCGTACATCGATTCGCTCTGCACACGCGCGGTTTCGAAGAGTGAGAGATTCCCACTGCGCTGAAACATGGGGATGAAAACCATGGGCTGCGATTCGATGTGTGCGTCTTCTGCTTTGGCGTCGCGAATCATCCCGACGATTTGCATCTGGCTGGGAGTGCCCACCCAACCGATGCGGCGGCCGAGCGGATTTTCGCCATTGAAGAATTTGCGCGCGAACGCTTCGTTGACGACCACGACTTTTTCGGAGCCGGGGCCGTCGGCATCTGTCAACGTGCGCCCTTCCTTCAGCTGGACGCCGAGCGTCTGAAAATAATCAGGCGTCACGCGCAGCCACCAGGCATTCTCTTGTCTAGGCGAAGCGCCGGGGCTGAGAGGATCGGCGACGAAATTCGAGCTCCACTGATTGCCGTCGAGCG
>DASTCZ010000371.1:0-7192 GCA_035710585.1 Candidatus Acidiferrales bacterium
ACGGCGATGCCGCACGACCTGGTAAACGCGAAACCGGTCATGGCCGCGATCCGCGAATTCTTCGGAAGCTCGCAGCTTTCGCAGTTCATGGATCAGACCAATCCGCTTTCGGAAATCACCCACAAGCGGCGCCTTTCGGCTCTCGGGCCGGGCGGACTTTCGCGCGAGCGCGCGGGATTCGAAGTACGCGACGTGCATCCGACGCACTACGGCCGCATTTGCCCGATCGAAACGCCGGAAGGCCCGAACATCGGATTGATCAGCTCGCTTTCGTGCTACGCGCGGATCAATGAGTTCGGCTTCATCGAATCGCCCTACCGCAAGGTGAAGGGCGGGCGAGTGATCGACTACGCGCAAATCCTCAACGCCGGCGACAGCGAGTTCAAAGCCGGTGACGTGGTGGAGCGCGACAAGATCGAAGACGTCAACGAAGAGCTGAAGCGGCGGCGCGTAACTTCCGAGCCGCATTGCTTCTATTTGTCGGCGTGGGAAGAAGATCGCTACGTCGTCGCGCAGGCCAACGTGCCGCTCGACGATCGCGGACGCATCACCACCGATCTCGTGAATTGCCGCCAGGCCGGCAACTTCGTGCTGAAGCACCGCGATGAAGTGGACTACGTCGACGTTTCGCCGAAGCAGCTGGTCAGCGTGGCCGCGAGCTTGATTCCATTCCTCGAGAACGACGACGCCAACCGCGCGTTGATGGGTTCCAACATGCAGCGCCAGGCCGTGCCGCTGATCCGCGGCGAATCGCCGCTGGTCGGCACGGGCATGGAGCGCGTAACGGCTCGCGATTCCGGAGCGGTGGTGCTGTGCCGCCGCGAGGGAATCGTGGACCAGGTGGACTCCGAGCGCATCATCGTGCGCGTGGAAAGCGATCACTCCGGCGTGCTGAGCCGGGAAGTGGGCGCGGACATTTACACGTTCACGAAATTCAAGCGCTCGAACCAAAACACCTGCATCAACCAGAAGCCTTTGGTTCGCGTGGGCGACCGCGTGAAGCAGGGCCAGGTGCTGGCCGATGGGCCTTGCACCGACCGCGGAGAATTGGCGCTCGGACGAAACGTGCTGGTCGCGTTCCTGCCGTGGCGCGGGTACAACTTCGAAGACGCGATTCTCGTCAGCGAGAAGTGCGTCAAGGACGACTACTACACCTCGATTCACATCGAAGAATTTGAAATCGAGGCACGCGACACCAAGCTCGGTCCCGAGGAAATCACGCGGGACATTCCGAATATCAGCGAGACGTTCCTGCGCAATCTCGACGAAAGCGGCGTGATTCGCATCGGCGCGACCGTCCGGCCGGGAGACATCCTGGTCGGCAAGGTAACGCCGAAGGGCGAAACCACGCTGACTCCGGAAGAAAAACTACTCCGCGCGATCTTCGGCGAAAAGGCCGGGGACGTGCGCGACGCTTCGCTCTACTGCCCGCCGGGAATTGAAGGCACGGTAGTGGATGTGAAGATTTTCTGCCGCAAGGGCGCGGAAAAAGATGAACGCCACAAGGCCATCGAGGCGGCGCAGGTATTCAAGCTGGAAAAGAACCTGGCCGATGAAATTCGAATTCTCACCGACGAGCGCCTGAAGCGTTTGGCGGGTTTGCTCGGCGGACAGAAACTCGTCGCGGACCTGCACGACGAAAAGACCAACAAGCGCCTGCTCGTGAAGGGCACCGACCTCACGCGCGACATCATCGAGAAAATCTCCACGCGCAACCTGAAGCGGCTGCGTTTGGCGGATAAGGACCCTCTGCTCATCGAAAAGATCGACGAGATTGAGGAGATGACTTCGCGGCAGATCGACGTGCTCCGCAAAATCACCGAGGAGCGCAAGGAAAAGCTGAAGAAGGGTGACGAACTGCCTCCGGGCGTGATCAAGCTCGTGAAGTGCTACATCGCCATGAAGCGCAAGCTGAGCGTCGGCGACAAGATGGCCGGCCGCCACGGCAATAAGGGCGTGATCGCGAAGATCGTGCCTGAAGAAGACATGCCGTATTTGCCGGACGGCACGCCAGTCGAAATCGTCCTCAACCCACTGGGCGTTCCTTCGCGTATGAACGTCGGCCAGATTCTCGAAACCCACCTCGGTTGGGCTTCGAAGGAACTGGGCCGGGCGCTGGCGCGACTACTCGACCGCGACATGAAGGTCGAAATGGTCCGCAAGTGGCTGAAGGAAGTTTTCGGCGATACGGCCATCTGGACGCGCATGTCGGGCATGGAAGACGACGAACTACTTGAGCTGGCGGACAGCTTCCGAGAGGGAGTGCCATTTGCGACGCCGGTATTCGACGGAGCGCGCGAGCCGGAAATTCGCCACCTGATCGAGGAGGCCGGACTGCCCGTCGCGGGGAAAATTTCTCTCTACGACGGAATGACGGGAGACCTCTTCGCGCAAAACGTGACCGTCGGTTTCATCTACATGCTGAAGCTTTCGCACTTGGTCGACGACAAGATTCACGCACGTTCGATCGGACCCTATTCGCTGATCACGCAGCAGCCGCTCGGCGGTAAAGCGCAGTTCGGCGGGCAGCGATTCGGAGAAATGGAAGTCTGGGCTCTGGAAGCGTACGGCGCCGCGCACATTTTGCAGGAGTTGCTCACCTGCAAGTCTGACGATGTGTACGGCCGCGCAAAAATCTATGAGGCCATCGTAAAGGGCGAGCCGGGCATCGAGCCGGGCGTGCCCGAATCGTTCAACGTGCTCGTGCGCGAGTTGCAGTCGCTGTGTCTCGACGTCGAGCTGATGAAGCGCCAGCAGAAACAGGCGCCGGTGCCGGAAGCAGCGGATTGATAGAAGTGCGTTAGGGATCGAACGGTAGCGCCGGAGTTCAGCAACGGGAACGCCGGCGCTGCACGAGAACAAGTTTCATAACCGCTCCGAAATTTCGGAGCAGCCCGGACGGGCCGGAAGTTCGGAACGCAGCCGGGAGGGAGGACCGAACCTTGTATCGAAGCAGCCCTTATGACCGAGCGAGTCTGATCGCGGATTTCGATTCGATTCGCATCAGTTTGGCGAGCCCCGAGCGCATCCGCTCGTGGTCGCACGGCGAAGTGACCAAGCCGGAAACGATCAACTACCGCACCTTCAAGCCGGAGCGCGACGGGCTTTTCTGCGCCAAGATTTTCGGGCCCGTCACGGACTGGGAATGCCTGTGTGGAAAATACAAGCGCATGAAGCACCGCGGCGTGATCTGCGACAAATGCGGCGTCGAAGTGACGCTCAGCAAAGTCCGCCGCGAGCGCCTGGGCCACATCGAGCTGGCTTCGCCCTGCTCGCACGTGTGGTTTTTCAAGGGGCTGCCTTCACGCATCGGCAACCTGCTGGACATTTCCATGCGCGATCTCGAGCGCATTCTTTATTTCGAAGGCTTCGTGGTGATCGAGCCGGGTGAAGTGCCCGGCATCGAGCAGGGCGAACTGCTGCCCGAGGAAAAGTACCGCGAGCTGGTGAAGGAATATCCCGGCCAATTCCGCGCGGCCATGGGCGCGGAAGCGATCAAGGAACTCCTTCGCGGCGTGGAAGTGGAAAAGCTCAGCGAAGAGCTGCGCGAAAAGATGAAGGTCGATGCCAGCCTGCAGAAGCGGATCAAGTACGCCAAGCGGCTGCGCGTGATCGAAGCATTCCGCAAGAGCGGCAACAAGCCCGAATGGATGATTTTGGATGTGATCCCCGTGCTGCCGCCCGAGTTGCGCCCGCTCGTGCCTCTGGACGGCGGCCGCTTCGCCACTTCGGACCTGAACGATCTCTATCGCCGCGTCATCAACCGCAACAACCGCCTGAAGAAATTGATGGAGCTGCACGCTCCGGACGTCATCGTCCGCAACGAAAAGCGCATGCTGCAGGAAGCCGTCGACGCTCTCTTTGACAACGGCCGCCGGGGCCGCGTGTTGCGCGGCACGAACAACCGCCCGCTGAAATCGTTGTCCGATACGCTCAAGGGCAAACAGGGCCGTTTCCGCCAGAATTTGCTCGGCAAGCGCGTGGACTATTCTGGCCGCTCGGTGATCGTCGTGGGTCCGGAGCTCAAGCTCCACCAGTGCGGATTGCCGAAGAAAATGGCGCTGGAGCTTTTCAAACCGTTTATCTATCACCGCCTCGAAGCGGCGGGCCACTGCACCACCATCAAGCAGGCGAAAGAAATGGTCGAGCAGCAAGACCCGATCGTGTGGGACATTTTGGAAGAGGTGATTCGCGAGCACCCGGTGCTCCTGAATCGCGCTCCCACGCTGCACCGCCTCGGCATTCAGGCTTTCGAGCCGGTGCTCGTCGAAGGCAAGGCCATTCGCATTCACCCGCTCGTTTGCACCGCGTTTAACGCGGACTTCGACGGCGACCAGATGGCCGTACACATTCCGCTTTCACCGGAAGCGCAAATCGAAGCGTCGGTGTTGATGCTTTCTTCGCGCAACATTCTCTCTCCTGCCCACGGCTTGCCTCTGGCTGTGCCGACGCAGGACATGATTCTGGGAATCTACTACCTGACGAAGTCCAAGCCCGGAGCGAAGGGCGAAGGCCGCGCGTTCAGTTCGATCGAGGAAGCGCTTCTCGCGCTCGAAGCAGGCGAAGTGGAGCTGCTCACTCCGATCCGGCTGCGTTACACGGGCGAGCTGATCGACCTGGTCGGCGCATTCGACGATCAGGACGTCGTCCACACGGAACCGGTGAAGCTCGACCGGCAATTCCTGAATACGACCGTAGGCCGCGCGATCTTCAACGACCACTTGCCGAAGGGCACTCCGTACGTCAACGGCTTGCTCAAAAAGAAGGGCGTGCAGACGCTGGTGCACTTCTGCTATTTGCAGTACGGCATCGAGCGCACCGTCGCCATGCTCGACGAATTGAAGGAGCTTGGCTTCATCTACGCCACGCGCTCCGGAATTTCGATCGGCATCGACGACCTGCTCATCCCGGGCGACAAGTCAAAGCTCGTGGAGAACGCGGAAAAGGAAGTCGTCAAGGTGCAGGAGCAATACCTCGACGGCGCCATCACCAACGGCGAGCGGTACAACAAGGTCATCGACATCTGGGGCAAGGTCACCGAGCGCGTATCGGAAGAACTCTTCAAAGCGCTCGAACAGCAGGACAAGGAAGGCGTCATCAATCCGGTTTACGTCATGGCCGATTCCGGCGCGCGCGGATCGAAGCAGCAAATCCGCCAGCTTTCCGGAATGCGCGGCTTGATGGCCAAGCCGTCGGGCGAAGTCATCGAACAGCCGATTACCTCTAACTTCCGCGAAGGCCTCGATGTGTTGCAGTACTTCATCTCCACGCACGGCGCCCGCAAGGGATTGGCCGACACGGCGCTCAAGACCGCCGATTCGGGCTACCTCACGCGGCGTCTGGTTGACGTGGCGCAAGACGTGATCATCAGCGAACTCGATTGCGGCACCAGCGAGGGGATTTATGTCGAACCGATCCTCGAGCAGGGCAAGAAGGAAGTCGAGCCGCTGCGCGACCGCGTCGTGGGACGCGTTTCTCTCGAAAAGATCAAGGACTTCGAGGGCAACGTGATCGCCGACGTGAATTCCGAAATCACCGAGGAAATCGCGAACGCGATTCAGGCCTCGGGCGTGATGCGCGTCAAGATTCGCTCCGTGCTCACCTGCGAATCCCGCCGCGGAGTCTGCGCCGCTTGCTACGGACGCAACCTCGCTTCGGGCCGCATGGTGGAATTGGGCGAAGCGGTGGGCGTCATTGCGGCGCAATCCATCGGCGAACCGGGCACGCAGCTCACGATGCGCACCTTCCACATCGGCGGAACGGCAAGCCGCGTGGCGGAGCAATCGGAACTCGTCGCTCGCGCGCCGGGCTTCGCGAAATTCATCGACCTGAAATACGTGCATGGCCGCGGCGGCGTGGTGATCGTCATGACTCGCGGCGGTCACGTCGCGGTTGTCGACGAAAAGGATCGCGAGAAGGAGCGGCACGAAGTGCCTTACGGCACGCGCCTGCTCGTCGAAGAACGCAGCCCGATCACCATGGGCCAGAAGATGGCGGAATGGGATCCGTACACCTTCTCGATCCTCACTGAGGTCGGGGGCCTGATCCAGTTCAAGGATCTACAGCCCGGCGTCACGATCGAAGAGCAAGTTGACGAGGTCACCGGCCTTTCGCAGAGCGTCGTCATGCTTCCGGTGGACGACGAGAAGCGGCAGCCCACGATTCTTGTGCGCGATAGCGCGGGCAAGGTACGCAAGAAGTACCTGATGCCCTCGCGAGCTCACTTGATGGTGACGGACGGATTCGAAGTGATGCCCGGCGACGTGATCGCGAAGATTCCTCGCGAATCCACGAAGACCAAGGACATCACCGGCGGTCTGCCGCGCGTGGTTGAGCTTTTCGAAACGCGCAAGCCGAAGGATCCCGCGGTGATTTCCGAAATCGACGGCGTGGTCAAATACGGCGAAATCAGCAAGGGCATGCGCAAGATCTACGTGGAAAGCGAAGACGGAAAGACGCAGAAGGAATACTCCGTCCCGCGCGGCGTGCACATCCAGGTGCAGGAAGGCGAGCGCGTGCTCGCCGGCGAACCGTTGATCGACGGCCCGCTGAACCCGCACGACATCCTGGCGGTGCTCGGCGAAAAGTTCACCCAGGCATATCTCGTGAACGCGATTCAAGAGGTTTACCGCCTGCAGGGCGTGAACATCAACGACAAGCACATCGAGACAATCGTTCGTCAGATGATGCGCTGGGTCAAAGTGGAAGACGTGGGCGACACCTCGTTCCTGCTTGAGGAGCAGGTGGACAAGTTCCGCTTCCGCGAAGAGAACGATCGCGTGATCGCTGAAGGTCAGCGCCCCGCAACGGGACGTCCGCTGCTCCTCGGTATCACCAAGGCATCGCTCTCGACCGATTCCTTCATTTCCGCCGCGAGCTTCCAGGAAACGACGCGCGTGCTTACCGAAGCCGCCGTTGCCGGAAAGGTCGATTATCTGCGCGGCCTGAAGGAAAACGTCATCATGGGCCGGCTCATTCCCGCCGGCACGGGTCTCGAACACTATCGCAGCCTGCAGTTGCTGACCGAGGTTCCTGTTCAGCAGCCGGTGGAAGAACTCCCCGAAGCCGCCGACTTTGCCAACGCCGAGGACGCAGCCAGCCTCGACTTCCTCAGCGGCAAAGACGACGACGCCGACGCAGCCGCCGCCACCGAAGGCCAGGACTAATGTAGGGGCGGCTTTAGGCCGCCTCT
>DASTCZ010000372.1:0-6541 GCA_035710585.1 Candidatus Acidiferrales bacterium
AGATTGATCGAGCCGACGCCGCCTTCGACATTGAGCCGGATGCTGACGGGCGATTTGCCCCACGCGTCGTTCGTGTACTCGTCACCATTTTCATGGAGCCCGTCGGCGGAGATTGAGCCAAGCCCGCCGGACGCGCGAACCTGGACTCCGATGTCGCGCGGCAGACGAATGGTGGCTTCGCCTGCTCCGCCATGGATCTCGCCGGTCAAATCCTTTTTCCGGCCGCTGCCACTGAGATCGAGATTCAACTCCCCGGCTCCCATGTGGATTTCGAAGCGGATCACCTGTAGATCATTCAAGTGAATATTGCCCTCGCCGGCGCCCATGTTCAGATGCAGTTCCATTGGGAGATCGTTTGAGAGCTTCAAGTCCCAGCGATTCTCATCGCGTCCGATATGAACTCCGCCGCCGTGTTGAGTGATCTCCAAATCACCAGAACTTGAAGACGGATGGAAGCTTACGATCGGCGTGCCCTCATTTTCCGTGTAGGTGAAATCGGCATCGAGCAGCCGCTGCGACCCGCCGCTGAGTTCCAGCTCGCCGGAAGGCATTTCGAGATGGGCGACTACCGATGTGGAGTTTTGCGCCTCGACGGATTTTGTCTCGTGATGGACTGTCGAATCGGCGCGCCCACGAGTGACGGCCATGCCGATCAAGACGATGAACGCTACAAAGACGATGAGACCGCCGGAAACCCATCCACCGCCCGAAGATCCCTGATCTGAACGTGCGCGGTCAATCAGCTTCGCCACGCCGAGAACGATCAGCAGCACCGGCCACCAATGCGAAAGAAACGGCCAAGGGTCAAAATCCGGGCGCAAGTTCGCGATCAGGAACAAGACGCCGATGGCAATCAGCACAAAGGCGAATGCCAGCGAACTGCGGCGCCGCGGAGCGGTTGTCGTCATGGGCTTTCCCTCTGGTTGAAGGTACGCAATTCTGCCTTGAATAGTTTCTTTAGGGTAGTTCAGTCGTGCGGGCGGGCTGCATTTGAGCGGCATGTTGCTGTGATAAAGTGAGTCGGTTTTTCGAGGCGCGGATTTGAAGCGATTTTCGCGGGTTATTTGGATCGTTCTCGATAGCGTGGGGATCGGCGCGCTGCCAGATGCCGCCGATTACGGCGACTCTGGCCGGAATACCCTTGGGCATATCGCCGCTTCGAGACCGCTGAAGGCGCCAAATCTTCAGCGCCTCGGCCTGGGAAATATCGCGCCGCTCGAGCACATTGCGCCAGCGGCCGCGCCGATTGGCTGTTTTGGAAAGGGCGCGACCAAATCGCCGGGCAAAGACACGACCACGGGGCATTGGGAAATGGCGGGCATCTGGCTCGACCACGCATTTCCGGTGTTTCCAGACGGATTTCCGCGCGAACTGATGGACCGATACGAGGCTGCAATTGGACGGAAAACGCTTGGAAATAAGCCTGCATCCGGTACGGAAATCCTGAAAGACCTTGGCGAAGAGCACATGCGTACAGGCTTTCCGATTGTCTATACGTCGGGAGACAGCGTCTTCCAGGTAGCTGCGCACGAGGAAGTGATTCCGATCAACGAGCTGTATCACATGTGCGAGGTCGCGCGGGAAATGCTCGATGGACCGAACCGCGTCGGGCGCGTGATCGCGCGGCCATTTATCGGCGCCAATGCGCTTGGATTCCGCCGCACGCCGCGTCGCCACGATTACGCGGTTGACCCGCCCAAGCCAATGCTGCTCGACGTGCTGGCGAAACGTAAAGTCCCGGTCTTCGGCATTGGAAAGATCCACGATATTTACAACGGCCGCGGTGTGGAGCGCTACGTTACAACCAAGAGCAATGAGGACGGCATGGCGAAGCTGCGCGATTGCGTTGCCCAGCAGGACGCCGGAATGATCTTCGCCAATCTCGTTGATTTCGACATGCTGTACGGGCACCGGAAAGATGTGGAGGGATTTGCGCGCTCGATTGAAGAATTCGACGAGCAGCTCGGCGATTTTCTTCAAGAATTAGAGCAGGACGATCTGCTGATGATCACCGCCGATCACGGCTGCGATCCCGATCCGAAATGGCCGACCACGGATCATTCGCGCGAGTACGTGCCGATACTCACCTACAGCAAGGCAGGGCAGAAGGGAATCGATCTCGGAACGCGGGATACGCTCGCCGACATGGGGCAGACCATCGCACACAATTTCAAAGGCAAAATCCCGCACGGGACTTGCTTCCTGGACGATCTTCGCCCCAAGTAATCGCCGATTGCCTGAACTGCTTCAGTTGTCCCGCCAGACTAAAGTGCCCGCAATGAAATCATGCAGGGCCTGCTTCTTCTCCGTGAAGCCCGCGAGAATCCATCCGATGGCGAGCGGCACAAGGTTGGTCACGATCTTCGAGAAAAATCGTCCTGAAGCGTGTCCGAAGGACAGCCGATTTCCATTTTTGTCCGTCACCTTTAGCGACATTACGCGCTTGCCGATGGTGGCCTGCTGCTCGGAGCTTTCCTGGTAGGCGAAATAGAGCCATTGCAGGCAGACGACAAAAATGATCACGACGAAAATCATTCCCAGAAGCGGCGCGAGCAGAGCAAATACTTCCGCAGGGTTGTCGGTCTGGTGCTGGGTGAGACTGACCAGCGCTCCAAAGCCTCCCATTGCCAGCGCGACCACGACTACAACCAACCACACGGGAATGATGAGAATCAGCATGTCGATGACGTAGGCCACGAACCGCAGCCAGAATCCTGCGTAACGACGCCCTGCGGCGGCGTGCACCGCACCGACTCCAGGCTGTGCAGCGTACGCAGCCGGAGCAGCGTACGTGACGGGTTGACCGCACTTCGCGCAAAACTGCGCGCCCTGCGGAATATCTGTGCCGCACACGCTGCAGAACATGGCGTTCTCCTCGTTCTCGCGCTACCGGCGAGCACAATCCGCCGGAGGGCGCGGCAACCGGGATGCGTAAATTGTGCGGACTTATATCTTAGGTGGCGAGCGGCGTCAACGAAATCCGCGGAAGTATCAGTCGCTGGCTGAGGACGCCTTCGCGTAGTAACCGGCGCGCGTGCGGACGCTGAGCTTGCCGCGGCCCCGGGGCGGTGTGATCTCCACACGCACGGCGCGGAAAGTGCCGTCGCGCTTCGCGTTGGTCGGGTAATAGCCGAGCGTGTATTGGTTGCGGATGTCGTGCGCTATCTGCTGGCAGATCGCTTCCGTATCTCCCACCGCCTCGGGGAAGAAGGCCATACCGCCGGTGGCTTCGCTCATATCGAGCAAAGCCTTGCGCGCATTGCGTGCGGAGCGCTTGCTTTCTTCGTTGAGCAGGCCAATGGTGTAAATCAGCGCGTCGGATTTCTCCGCTTCCTGAATTACGTCTTCCAGCTTGTGGCGGCTCTCGTTGTCCTCGCCATCGGTCACAACGAGCAGCACTTTCTTGTCCCGGTGCGCCTTCTTCAAGTGGTCGAGTGAGCCGATCACGGCGTCGTAAAGCGCCGTGCTGCCGCGCGCGTCAATCCGCTCGAGCGCCTGCTTCATCTCGTTGACGTCCGCGGTGAAATCATGCTCGGTATCAAGATAATAGTCGTCATTGAAATTCACGACGAACGCTTCGTCGTGCGGATTGCTCGCTTGCACAAGCGTCAGCGCGGCGGCATTCACCTTCGCGCGCTTATCCCGCATGCTTCCACTATTGTCGATCACCAGCCCCATGCTTACCGGCACGTCCTCCTGCTTAGCGATCGATAGCTTCTGCTCGACGTGGTCCTCATAGACGTGGAACGCGTCACCCGGAATTCCGGGAACGAAATTTCCTTTTTGATCGAGGACTGTCGCGCGCAGAACTACGAGTTCCACGTTGGAAACGATCTTGGAACCTTGCGCCGGCTGTGGAACAGGCGAAGGCGGAGGCGGCGGGGCCTGGTTCGGATTGATGGGGGGCGGCGTCTGCTTTTGTTGCTGCTGGCCCTGCTGCTGCGCGAATGCACGCTGCGTCAGGACACACGTTGCGCCGAGTGCGGCGACGATTGTCGCCAAAATTGCGAGTTGCCGGATTCTAGTGGTCAGGCGCGAAATAACCCGTTCGCGCGAAGACGTTGAGGGGCGGGAGGCCGCGCGGGGGCCGCATTCGCACTTTGATTTTGCGCCAACGGCCGTCGTTGGTTTTGTTGCTCGGCTTGTATCCCAGGACATATTGATTTCGCAGCTCCATGCCTATCTTGGTCGCAATGTCCGGGAGCGCGTCGAGGTTATCCACCGGGAAAACGCGTCCACCCGTCATATCGCACAACTCTTGCAGCAGGGAAGGCCCGTTGACCTCTTCCGTAGTCGGGCGATACCCAGGGGCGCTGAAAATCCCCATCGCGTAAAGCTGGACGTCGGATTCCTTCACGAAATTCCGGATGTCCGTTTCGCTGTATCTACTATGATTATCTCCTCCGTCCGATATGATGAGCAAGGCTCGTTTGGCGTTGTGTGCACCCCTCATCTGCGAGAGCCCAAGGTATATCGCATCGAGAAGAGCGGTGCGGCCGTGCGCTGCCGTGAACATCATTCGCGTCTGAAGATCTTCCACGCTCGAAGTGAATCGGCTGGCGAGTTCGGCGCGATCGTTGAAGGTGACGAGAGAAAACTCGTCCTGCGGATTGGCGGTCTTGAAAAACTCCACAGCGGCCTCGCGCGCCTTGTTCACCTTGTCGTTCATGCTGCCGCTCATGTCGAAGACAACACCGATCGAGGTGGGCACGTCTTCGCTCGAAAAATAGGTGACTTCCTGTTCGTTGCCGTCGTCGAACACGCGGAAGTTATCCTTTTCGAGACCCGTTACGAGGCGCTGGTAAGGGTCTGTGACCGTGACGTTCACGAGGACCACGTTCACGCCGACTTTGATCGTTGAAGCGGACGCTTCCTTTCCGCTCTGTTCTTTGACGGCGGGCGCTTTTTCAGGACCTTGCGATTGCGATTGAGCGTAAGCCGAGGCGAGGATTACAAACGCGCAGGAAACAACCAGGAAGCCTGTGACCCGAAATTGCTTCAACCCTTTTTTCACCGCTACCCCCACCGCTCTTGCCAGCGGCTGCTGCGGCCTGTCGCTCGGGCTGCTTATCTTGGCCCGATAATACCACTCGCTGCTGTCGAAGCAAGGACTACTTGTGCCTTCGGCCCCGAATCTCGAGCTGTACCTGGTACAGGGCCAATGGGGTTCAATCGTATGATGTGGAGATTGCCGGATTGGAGCAGCAGCGTGCGTAAATTCGAATGATTTCTCTAATTCGACCGCGGGCGGCGCGGTTCGGGCCGCTGTGCTAGCATTTCGCTTGTGAGCCATCCCTATGGGAGATAACGCTGTGATATGGGCGGTTATTCCCGCCAGGTACGCTGCCACGCGGCTGCCCGGCAAGCCGCTTGTCCCAATCGCCGGAAAACCCATGATCCAGCAGGTTTGGGAGCGCGTGCGGCAGGCTTCGCGGGTTGGTCGAGTACTCGTAGCGACGGACGACGAGCGGATTCGCTCGGCTGTGGCCGGATTCGGCGGGGAAGCGGTGATGACGCGCGCCGATCACCGGTCTGGCACCGAGCGAGTGACGGAAGTAGCGGCATCGAGTGCTGCGGACATCTTCATAAACGTGCAGGGCGACGAACCTTTGGTTTCGCCCCAGGCTATCGATGCTCTAGCCGAGGCGATCTCATCGGACGAGGCCGTCCAACTCGCGACGCTCGCCGTTCCACTGAAAAGGCCTGGCGACATCATGGACCCGCACATTTGCAAAGTGGTACGGGACTTCGACGAAAACGCGCTCTATTTTTCGCGCGCACCGATTCCCTGGGTGCGGGATTCCGCGGACAAAATTCGCGCGCAGCATCTGAAGCACCTCGGGCTTTATGCGTATCGCCGGGAAACCTTGCTCGAATTTGAGACCCTTCCGCCCGGCGAACTCGAGCGAATCGAGCAACTCGAGCAGCTTCGCTGGCTTGAGAATGGGTTCAAGATGCGCGTGGCGTTGACCGAATACGATTCGGTGAGCGTGGATGTGCCGGAGGATGTGGCGCGGGTAGAAAAATTAATTCGCGAGCAAGCGGCGGACTTAAATCTCGATAAGAGTAATTGACCGTTAGGTAATAGAAGTGTACCTTGGCGCGAAGATGCCGCCACCCGATGATGATGAGCTAGGAGATATTCGCGCCGAGGAGGAATCGAGAGGGCGGAAGCGGCCGAGAAACGCAGTTTCACGGGCGCGGGAGCGCAGGGTGCGGCACCTGATGAATTTGCTCCTGGATCCCAGATGTACTTTGGCGGATTTCTTAGACGTGATACGAGGCTATGGAATCAAAGATGAATCTGCTGAGTTTCGGCAGCTTTACGAGTTGTGGAAGAGCCGCCGCGGGAGCGCTTGAAGGCGCGTTCCGCGTTCCCCAGTAAACGATCCTGCTCTTCAGGCGAGTACTTCGAAAGGTGCCTAACGATTATCTTAGTGGCTTGATCAGCGAATTCGCGATTACTGAGGCGTCTCGCCTTCCGGGCGGGCCGGCCGCTGCTACTCTGGGTCTTGCGCTTCTGCATTGTAGGTCTAGCTTA
>DASTCZ010000373.1:0-3565 GCA_035710585.1 Candidatus Acidiferrales bacterium
TCTCCGGTTTCGCCGACGTCGTAAATCGTGCAGATTCCTGGATGGTTCAGCGCCGAAGCGGCACGCGCTTCGCGTTGGAAGCGCTCAAGCGCCGCGGGATCGCGCTCCAGTTCCGTCGAGAGGAACTTGATCGCAACCTGCCGCCCGAGGCGCGTGTCTTCCGCGCGGTACAGCGTACCCATTCCGCCCGAACCGAGCGGTCCGAGGATGCGGTAGTGCGAGACGATTGCGCCGGCTTCCATGGAGTTGCTCATCCTACGGTAGCTGCCGGACGCGCGCAATCGCTTCCGGTCGGCGATGAATCCGGTTACGGCAACGCTTTCTCGCCCCGCGCCTCTCCTAGACATTCGACAAGGGAACTTTTTCGTTCTGTCGAACGTCTAGGAGAGAAGGAGACGACCCGATGAGCCCTCTCAACACCGAATTGCTGCAAGGCACGCTCGATCTGCTGATCCTGAAGACCCTCGCAGCGGGGCCGCTGCATGGCTATGGCGTCTCGCTGCGGATTCAGCAGATATCGAGCGAGCGGCTGATCGTGCGGCAGGGGTCTCTCTATCCGGCGCTGCATCGGCTGGAGAGGCGCGGTTGGATCGAAAGCGAGTGGGGAGATTCGGACAACAACCGCCGGGCAAAATACTACCGGCTCACGCGAAAGGGCCGGAAACAGCTTGGAGTGGAGGAGACGAATTGGGAAGAACTCGCCTCCGCCATCCGGCAGGTACTGGAATCCGCTTAGCGCGAGGCCGATATGTTCGACAAGAGGAAATCCGAACGGGAACTGAAGGCGGAAGTGGAATTCGATCTCGAAAAGCGGGTGCAGGCGAATCTCGCGGCGGGAATGAGCGAGGCGGAAGCGCGCCGCGCTGCGCAGCGGGAATTCGGGAGCGTTTCCCTGGCGGAGGAAGAGTGTCGCGACGAGCGCCGCAACAGATTCTTCGAAAACTTGCTGCAGGACCTGCGCTTTGGCATGCGCACGCTGACGAAGAAGCCGGGATTCACGGCGGTCGCAATTCTGACATTGGCGCTTGGAATTGGCGCGAACACCGCGATATTCAGCGTGGTGAACGCGGTGCTGCTCAGGCCGCTACCTTTCAGCGATCCCTCCAGACTTTTCCTGCTCTATGAAGGCGTCCCCGATGTCGGCTTCCCGAAAATCGAGTTTTCGGCGCCGGACCTGATGATTTACGCGCAGGCGCAGCACTCGTTTTCAGCACTTGCGCCGTATCAGAACAAGCGGTTCGAAGTATCTGGCGCGGGTGTTCCCGAACGTGTGATGGGCGCGCGAGCGGGATGGAAATTGTTTGACGTGCTGGGAGTTCGGCCAATTCTCGGTCGCACATTCAGCACCGAGGAAGACCAGCCCGGCCATCCGGTCACAATCATCAGCTACGGCGTTTGGCAGCGAAAATTTGGTGGCGCGGCAGACGTGATCGGCAAGTCGATCGATCTGGACAGGAAGCCTTACGCGATTGTCGGAGTGATGCCGAAGGATTTTCAATTTCCGCTTCCCGGCGCCCCGGGCAGCAACGCACCGGCGGATGTGTGGGTGCCGATGGCTTTCAATCCGTTTGAATTGCAGGCGTGGGGGCAAATGTTCAATAACGACGTCGCCGCGCGGCTGGCGCCGGGCGTCACACCCACGCAGGCGCAATCCGAGGCAGAAGGAATCGCCGCTCGGATCTTCAGCGCCTATCCGCCGTCGTTGCTGCAGGCCTTTCACGTTCCCCGGCTGCACGTGCTGGTGAAGCCGCTCCACGCGGAAATTGTGGGAGAAGTACGGCCGCTGCTGCTCGTATTGCAGGCGGCCGTAGGACTGGTGCTGCTGATCGCATGCGCAAACGTCGCGCTCCTGCTGCTCGCGCGCGCTTCCGGCCGCAGTCGCGAAATTGCCATTCGCGCTGCGCTGGGCGCGGGCCGCGGCAGGCTCGTGCTGCAATTGCTCACCGAGAGTTTCCTGCTTGCAGCGTTCGGAGGGTGCGCAGGGCTCGCGTTGGCGACGTGGTCAAAAGACCTTCTGCTGAAATTCTTGCCAGCGGGCATTGAACTGCCGAAAGCTGTTTCAATCGACGGTGGCGTTCTGCTGTTCACGATGGTTACGGCGCTCGCCGCGGCGGTCGTTTTCGGCGTCGTGCCGGCGATGAACGCAACACGAACGCAAGCGCGCAGCCCTCTGCAGGATAGCGTGAAGGGCGGATCGGCAGGACGGCGGCAGCACCGCTTACAGAATTCGTTTGTGGTCACAGAATTCGCGCTGGCGCTGATCCTTATGATCGGTGCGGGCCTCTTGCTGAAGACTTTCGCGAATTTGCTGAAGACTAGCCCCGGATTCCAGCCGCAGCGTGTAGTCGGTTTTTCGGTGCCGGTGCCAGTGGAGGCTTATCCTCGCGCCGCGCAGGTTCGTTCATTCTATGAGGAAGCCATAGCGCAGTCAGCCGCGGTGCCGGGTGTCGTCTCCGCGGCAATTTCGAGCGACATGCCGCTGCACGCAAACGAAACCGACGCCCTCGTTCTTGAGATTCCCGTGCATGGCAAAACGAATTTGCCGGCGATTCGCCGGTCATGGATCATTGGCGATTATCTCGGCACGATGGGAATTCCGATTTTGCGGGGGCGAGGCTTCACACCGGAGGATGGTGCAAACACGCAGCCGGTGGCGCTCGTCAGCAAGGCTTTCGCGGAATCCATCTGGCCGGGCGGCGATGCGATCGGCAAACGCGTGAAGCTGGCATTCGCGGACGCTCCGTGGCTCACGATCGTGGGAATTGTCGGAGACGTGCCGGATAGCACTTCGCTGGCGCAGCCGCCGTCGCCGCACGTGTACACGCCCGTCTTGCAGGAATCGGATGCGGCGATCGCGGATTCGGTGGTGAACCGGCTCCGCTCGCTGAATTTGGTGGTGAGAACGCAGAGCGATTCGAGCGTGGCAGAGGTCGTTGACCGACTGCACAAGCTCGACCCGTCGCTCGCTATCGGCACCGTCCACGCGATGCAGGAAGAGTTGGGTATGTCTGTTGCGCCGCAGCGATTCAACGCCGCGCTCGTGGGAATTTATGCGGGCGCCGCGCTGCTGCTGGCGCTGGTGGGAATTTACGGCGTGCTCGCTTACGCGGTGACGCAGCAGACGCACGATATCGGAGTGCGCATGGCGCTGGGTGCGCGGCGCGCGAATATCTTTGCACTGATGCTGCGGCGAGGGCTGACGCTGGCAGTGATCGGCGCGGCGGCGGGGTTAGCGGGGGCATTTGGCGTGACACGTGTGCTTTCAACGCTGCTCTATGGCGTTCAGCCGCGCGACCCGTGGATTTTTGCCGGCGTGACGCTTCTTCTGACGCTTGCCTCGATTGCGGCGTGCATCATTCCGGCGCGGCGCGCGATGAGGGTGGACCCCATTATCGCGCTGCGACACGAGTGACAGATTCGCCCCCGAATAGAACGCTATGCGGACCTTGAGCAAATTCGGACGCAGGTGGCGCGAATTATTTTTTCGGCAGCGGGCTGAGAGCGAACTCGACGCGGAAGTTGCCTTCGACATTGAGGCCCGTGCGCAAGCACACAGATTGAAAGG
>DASTCZ010000374.1:0-23004 GCA_035710585.1 Candidatus Acidiferrales bacterium
GCTGGGCACGTTTCTCGGCGCGATTTTCGCCACGATGGCCGGCGGAATTCTTTCCCAGAGGTTTCGTGGGCAAGAATCCATCGCGGGATGGATCTTGCTCGGTTGCACTGCGGTCGGCCTTACCACGAGCTTTTTCATTTCGAAAGTTCCCGCCGCTGATCCCGCTCGAAGATTCCGCGCCAACCCCTTCGGCGACATCGCCGACCAGATGCGAATCGTCCGCGCGGACCGCATCTTGTCGTGGGCGACTCTCGGCAATACTTACTTGTGGTTTTTGGCCGCGCTGCTGCAGCTCGCCATCGTTTTGTTCGGCAAATTCGTCCTCGGCGTCGACGAAACTCATACCAGTTACCTGCAAATCGCACTTTCGATCGGCATCGGGTTCGGAAGCTTCGCGGCGGGGTATCTCTCGGGCGGAAAAATCGAATACGGGTTGATCCCCCTAGGCGCCGTCGGCATGACCGTCTTCGGCGGGATGCTGTACCCCTTTGGACACACGCTCGTTACCTCGGAAGTTCTGCTGGCGCTCCTCGGATTCTTCGGAGGTTTTTTTGCGGTACCGCTCAACGCTTTGATTCAGCATCGCCCGGCGCCCGAGAAAAAGGGCGGCGTGCTCGCGCTCGCGAATTTTCTCTCGTTCGTCGGCGTTTTCATCGCGGGAATCGCCTATTACATTTTTTCTGAGAAGCTGCACCAGACTCCGCGGGGAATCTTCCTCGATGGCGCAATTCTGACGCTCCTCGCGACCGGCTATTCGATCTATCTGCTGCCAGATTCGCTATTGCGGCTGATGCTGTGGATGGCAACTCACACGCTCTACCGCATCGACCTCGCCGGGCGCGAAAACATTCCCGAACGCGGCGGCGCGCTGCTGGTTCCGAATCACGTCTCGATCGTGGACGCTCTCTTCCTGATCGCCACCGTAGACCGGCCAATCCGCTTCCTGATGTTCAAGGACATCTACGAGCACCCCTTCATCAAGCCTTTCGCCAAAACGCTCGGCGTGATACCTATCTCGCCGCAGCAGCGGCCGCGCGAAATGATCCAATCGTTGCGCGCGGCCAGCGATGCTCTGCGCAACGGCGAACTCGTCTGCATTTTTCCCGAGGGCCAGATGACGCGCATCGGCCAATTGCTTCCCTTCCGCCGCGGCATGGAGCGCATCATGAAAAATGTGGATGCGCCCATCGTTCCCGTTCATCTCGATGGCGTCTGGGGCTCGATCTTCAGTTATGCGGGCGGAAAATATCTTTGGAAGTTCCCGCGCCGCATTCCCTACCCCGTGCGTGTTTTTTTCGGCAAAGCGCTGCCCTCAACGGCCACTTCCATCGAAGCGCGCAAGGCCGTGCAGGATTTGGGCGCTGACGCATTCGCGCGTGGCAAAAAATATTTGAAGCCGGTGCACCGCTCGCTCATCCAGACCGCGCGCATCCATCCATTCCGCTTCTCCATGGCCGACTCGCGCGTCCCCAAAATGAATTTCGGCAATACCCTGACGCGCACGATTTTTCTCGGGAGAAGGCTGCGCTCAGCCTGGAAAAGCCAGGAATTCGTCGGAATTTTGCTGCCGCCCTCCGTCGGCGGAGCGCTCGTGAACTACGCCGCGCTGCTGATGGGCAAAGTGCCGGTCAATTTGAACTACACCGCTTCCAACGCCGTCCTCGCCTCCTGCGCTGCACAGTGCAATTTGCAAACGGTCATCACGTCTCACGCCTTCCTCGAAAAAATTCACGTCGAGCCGCCCGCGAAAGCGATTTTTCTCGAAGACCTCGCCGCAAATCCGCCCCTCGGCGAAAAAATCCTGGCTCTACTCGCTGCCAAGTTGCTTCCCGCGCGAGCGATCGAAATCCTCCTCGGCCGCGCCCGCGCCGCCAAGCTCGACGACACTGCCACCATCATCTTCTCCAGCGGCTCAACAGGCGAACCGAAAGGCGTCGTCCTCAGCCACTACAACATCGCCGCAAACGTCGAGCAGCTCAAACAAGTCTTCCTGCTCGCCCCGGACGACAAAATCCTCGGCATCCTTCCGTTCTTCCATTCCTTCGGATTCACGGCCATGCTCTGCCTACCCGCCGTCGCGGCCATCGGAGTCGTGTTCCATCCCAATCCGCTCGAAGCGCGCGCCATCGGCGAATTCGTCAGCAAACATGCCGTCACAATGCTCGTCGCCACGCCCACCTTTCTCAACGCCTACGCCCGCCGCTGCGCTCCCGAAGATTTTGGCAGCCTTCGCTACGTCATCGCCGGCGCCGAAAAACTTCCCGATCGCATCGCAGTCGCCTTCGAAGAGCAATTCGGCATCCGCCCGCTTGAAGGCTATGGCTGCACCGAATGCTCTCCCGTCGTCGCCGTGAATACTGCCGGCTATCGCGCCGCCGGCTTTCGTCAATCCGGCGCGAAGCGCGGAAGCATCGGCATGCCGCTCCCAGGAATGACGGTGAACATCGTTCACCCCGAAACGAACGAGCCAGTCCCATCCGGCGAATCTGGCCTGCTCCACGTGCGCGGACCAAACGTGATGCAGGGCTACTGGCAGCTCCCGGACAAAACCGCGAGCGTTCTTCGCGACGGCTGGTACAACACCGGCGACATCGCATCCCTTGATGAAGATGGATTTCTGCGCATCACGGACCGCCTGACCCGCTTTAGCAAAATCGGCGGCGAAATGGTTCCTCACATCAAAGTCGAAGATAAATTGCAGGAGTTCGCCGCAGTCCCCGACCAGGTCTTTGCCGTCACCGCGATTCCCGACGAGCGCAAAGGCGAACGCCTCATCGTCCTCCACACGCTCGACGACGAAAAGCTCGCGCCCTGCCTCGAAGGATTGGCGCAAAGCGATTTGCCCGCTCTCTGGAAACCGCGCCGCGATCAATTCGTGCGCATCGAATCGCTGCCTTATCTCGGCACCGGCAAGCTCGACTTGCGCCGCTTGAAAGAATTGGCGCAGGAAACGGCGCAGAAGGTCTAGCGTCGCCGCCCCAAAAACAAAAAACTCCCGGCATCTGAACTCGCCGGGAGCCTTTTGCAAAACTGATGTCAGCTGGACGCTAGTTCCCGCCCTTGCCTTTTCCCTTGTCCTTCTTCGAATCGCTCTTTTTGCTGTCGTCGTTGCGCGGATGAGCGTTCTGCCACGTCTGCTGTTTTTGCTGCTCGTTCTGCCGTTCCTGCGGAGAAGCCTGCCGCACCGGCGGCGCCGGATGTGCCGGGGCCGGCATAGTCCGGTCGTCATTGCGATTGAAGCGGTTGTCCTGCTGCCGCCCTGAATCCTGCCGCTGCGAGTTCTGCGGCGGCTGAGCCTGCGGATTTCCCGCGGGACGATCCGCCGGCCGATTGTTCCCGTTTTCCGTGCGCGCGAAATGATCCGGCTCGCGCGGCGGAGCCGAATGCGTAATCACCGTGCGATTCACCACTTCCGCAGGGGGATGCGGCGTGTCGCGCCGCCCCGCTCCGTAAACGCTGGCTCGCTCCGGCTGAAATCCTGCTTCATGTCCGACTCGTGCGTTGACGATCACGCGATCGTCCACGCGCACGACGTGCGCCGCCACCGGCCGCGCGTTAATAAATGTCTCGCGATCGACGACCGTCACGCCGCCGCCCACGCGCTGATTCACGTAAGTCACGCGCTCACCGCCGCCGTGATACACGTTAATGACCGTGGTTCGCTCCACAACCGTATTCGTCACGTTCACGCGCGTAACGTACGTCTCGCTCACCCGATAGCTGGGAACGAAAACTTCTCGCGGACCAAGCGGGAACCATCCCACTCCCACTCCAACGCCCACGGAAAATCCTCCGCCGCCCACCCACGCAACCAGCGCAGGCGCGTACACCGGGCGCACAACAGCCGGCCCAGGCACCCACACCCACGCCGCGCCGTAGAATGCCCACCGCCCGTAGTGAAATGGAGCGAAGCCCCACGGCTCATCTTCCACCCACGTCCATCCCCACGGCGAAACCCATACCCAGTGCCCATATCTATACGGCGCCCAGCCGACTGCCACGCCCGCCGGTGCCCAGCACCAGCCATATCCCGGAACGTCTCGCCACTCGCCGTACGCGTCGAGGTCTTCGTAGCCCGTCATCTCCGGCGAGACGTACCGCGGCGCGATGCGGTCTTCGCGCGCGTCGCGATCCATCGACCACCGGTCAAAATCCGTGGGCTGCTGCGCGTCGGCATCTTTCAAGTCGTAATCCAGCGAATCGTTGCCGGCCAGAAGCACTTGCTGATCCGAGCGAACATCCCAATTCCGTCCGCCGCCGATGGCCTCACCTTCGCCTTGGCGGACGGTGATAACCGTTGTGGCATCGCTCGGGTGCGCGTCCAGGCGATACACGCCGGGGCGGTGAATCGCAAAAGCCACATTCGGAGTGTCGATCTCAAAAGTGTTGTTCGGATCGAGATGGCGCACCCGCACGTAAATCGAACCATCGGTCAACCGCAGCTGCACGGTAGCGTCATCGAGATTCAAAAACGAAATCCCGGTATTGCTGTCCATGCGAATAGCTGCGGATCCGACGTGAATTTCCGCTCGGCTGTTGGCATCGGCCCACACGCGGTCGCCCGTCGTGAGCGGCCGGTTTACCACCGCTTGCACCCAGTCGTCATCGGTGCCACCCGAAGGAAGAAATGAAATGCTGCCCTGCGCGAGATTCAGACGGGCCACGCGGCCCGGAGGGTCGGCTTGAGCGAACGCGCGAGGCGCCGCCAATAACGCCAGCATGGCCGCGGCAGTCGCGAGAACTGTAGTGCGAATCGTCTTCATGGCGATTCTCCTCAGGGTCGATTCTTCGTGGCTGGGCGAAGTGGCTTACTGAAGTATTTTGATGCAAAACCCGGATTACGAGTCTGCTTGCGTGGTACAGGCCGTGCACTACATACAACCCCGAAAATCAGGCGAAGTTTCGCGCGATCCAGGAAAACGCCCGCAAGTCCTTTACCTTAAATCTGGTAGCGATACCGGGATTCGAACCCGGATTTTAGCCTTGAGAGGGCTACGTCCTAACCCTTAGACGATATCGCCAAAGCGCGCGAACACGCGGCTCGACAGGAAATTCTGGCACGAACGCTCAACCGGATGCAAGGCGCGGAAGTATGGCCCAGCACTCACTCTCTGTGATATAAGCGCATGTTCACCTGCTTTCTTTTGAACCGGCCTCGAAGCATTATTTACACCGGCGCGGTTTTCCGGCTTCCTGGCGGCGGGCACGATCTTGACGAACAGTTCGCTCATTCCGAGACAATCGCTTTCCTCCGCGGTCGCGGAACGCCTCCGCGACAAAATTGTCCGCGGTGAGCTACAGGAAGGCGAACAGCTGCGGCAGGATGCCATCGCCGCGGAATTTGGCGTCAGCCGCATTCCCGTGCGCGAAGCGCTGCGCCTGCTTGAAGCCGAAGGCCTGATCAAAATCGTCGCGCATCGTGGCGCCGTCGTGAGCGCGCTCTCGCCCGACGAGATCGAAGAACTGTTTGAAATCCGCGCGCTGCTCGAATGCGAGGTCCTGCGGCTTTCCATACCTTCGCTCACGGAATCTGACTTTCAGAAATCAGAAGCGGTCCAGGCCGCTTTTGAGAAAGCCCTGAAAAACGAAGAAGACGTCCGTGTCTGGGGAAAGCTCAATTCGCAGTTTCACGCCACGCTTTATTGCCGCGCGAATCGCCCTCACTTTTTGAACCTGATTCAGATGATCAATAACAATGGCGATCGCTACACGCGCCTGCAGCTCTATCTCATGCGCGGGTTCGAACGCGCATCGGAAGAACATCGCCGCCTGCTGGAATTTTGCCGCAACCGGGATATCCCGGGCGCCTGCCGCTTGCTCGAGCAGCACATCAAAAATGCGGGCCGCTCGCTGAAGGATTTCCTCGCCAAGCAACGCGAGAACGGAAATCCGCGATCCGTCCACGGTTCCTCAACCGAACCGCACTCGCGCGCGATTTCAAACTAGAAGCTGAGATCAGACTGCTGCGTGCGCCGCCGCGATGCTCTCTCGCGTCAAATTCCCGTCTACGCTCCGCCAGATCTTCAACGGATTTTCGTTCTGCAGTTCCAGCGGCAACGCCTGGTCCGGAAAATTCTGAAAGCTGATTAATCGCGCGAAGCGATGAATCGCTTGAGCTCCCACAGCGGTGCTTCGCCCGTCGGATGTCGCCGGATAAGGACCGCCGTGCACCATCGCGCTGGTCACCTCGACACCCGTGGGGAATCCGTTGAAGATCACGCGCCCGGCTTTGCTCTCGAGGATTTCTACCAGGTCGCGGTACTCCGCCAGATCTTCCGGCGTGCCGTGGATCGTGGCGGTTAGGTGTCCATGCAGGCCGCGCGCGATCTTGAGCATTTCATCGCGGGAGCCGGCCGATACCAGAAGCGTCGATGGACCGAAGACCTCCGAAGAGAGGTTGTCGTCGCTCACAAACGTTCGCGCATCCGTCTCGAAAAACGCGGCGGATACGTCCAGCCCTGCCGCGGGTGCCGTTCCGCTTGCCGCGAGTGGCGTTTCCGAGCGTCGCTGCCGCGTAGCAACGGCGTTGTCGTAGGCCGAGCGAATTCCTGGCGTCAGCAGCGGATGCGGTGCGCTCGCCGAAATTCGTTGCGCCACGTCTTTCGCAAAATTCTTCGTCTCTTCGCCGGCGCTTGCAAACACAAGCCCGGGCTTGGTGCAGAATTGGCCTCCGCCCAGAGTCACGGAAGCGTGTAGGCCCGCAGCGATCTCTCCGGCGCGCAATTTCATCGCGCCGGGAAGGATAAACACGGGATTCGTGCTGCCCATCTCCGCATACACGGGGATCGGCTCCGGCCGCGCGGCCGCGAGGTCCATCAGTGCGCGCCCGCCCCTCTGTGATCCAGTGAATCCCACCGCCTTGACCAGCGGATGCTTCACCAGCGAAGCGCCCACTTCCATCCCGCCATCGAACAGGATCGAAAAAACTCCCTCGGGCATTTCGCAGGCACGCGCCGAAGTGCGAATCACCTGAGCCACCAGCTCGCCCGTTCCAGGATGCGCTGGATGGGCTTTGACAATCACCGGATTGCCGGCAGCAAATGCCGACGCCGTATCGCCGCCCGCGACCGAGTACGCCAGTGGAAAATTGCTCGCGCCAAATACGACAACCGGACCGAGTGGCCGCCACATTGACCGCAAATCCGGCTTCGGCTGCGGTTTGCGCCCCGGATCGCCCCGATCGATGTGCGCCGTTACCCATGACCCTTCTTCGATGATGTCCGCGAACATCCGCATCTGGTTAGAAGTCCGGCCGGCTTCAACTCGCGCGCGAGCTTCCGTTAGTCCCGTCTCGGCGATCATCCGCTCAATGATGTCGCCGATGATCGCGTCGATTCCCTTGCCGATTTCCCGCAGAAATGCTGCACGCTGTTTCGCACTGCGCCGGCTGTAATCCGCGAACGCCTTTGCAGCCAGGTTCGCTGCGCAATCGATGTCCGAAAAAGACGCGGAAGAATACTTCGGCGCGATTTCTTTGCCGGTGGCGGGATTGATCGCGGAAAACTGCGCGCCACCCTCGGCGCCATCCGCCCAGCCAATGATCGAACGTCCCTTCAATTCCACACGCCCCTCCTCATTTCGCGAGATTCCCGCTCACCAATGGTCGACCGCCGCAGCGTCACACAGTCACTTCAGGCCGCGACGCCAGCGCTTCCCGCACCACCGCGCGGCACTGCTCTAGTTCCGCTCCGACCACTTCCATCCGCGGCATGCGAACGCGCGCGCTGCCCTTGCCGACTTCCTGCTGAACCTGTTTGATCAGCTGCACGAATTTCGGGACCGTGTCCATCCGCAGCAACGGAAGAAACCAACGGTAGAGTTCATCCGCAATTTCGCGCTCGCCCTTAATGGCAAGATCGAAGAGCTGCACCGATTCGCGCGGGAATGCATTTACGAGTCCCGCGACCCAGCCAACCGCGCCCATCGCGATTCCTTCCACGATAGCGTCGTCAACACCCACGAAAATCTGAAGCCGGTCGCCGGTGATCGCGCGAATGGCCGTAACGCGCCGCACATCGGCGCTCGATTCCTTCACCGCGCGCAGGTTGGAATGCTCGGCCGCAAGATCGGCGATCTGTTCCGGCAGAAAATCGGTGCCATACGAAATCGGATTGTTGTAGAGCATGCACGGTAGCGGCGTCGCGCGAATCACCGCGCTCATGTGCGCGCGCATCTCGCGCCAATCGCCTTTGTAGACGTACGGGGGAAGCACCATCAGACCCCGGCAGCCACGGTCTGCGGAAGCTTTCGCAGTTTTCACCGCTTCCGCTGTGCTCAGCGCGGAAATCGCCGCTACCACTGGCGAGGTTTTGCCCACTGCGCGCACGCACGCGCTCACGACTTCCAGCTTCTCCTCATACGAAAGCGTCGCGCCCTCGCCGAGCGACCCGAGAGCAATAATTCCCGTGCATCCGCTCTCAATCATCCAGCGGCAGTGTTTTTCGACCGCAGCAGCATCCACTTTGAGTTCCGCGTCAAACGCCGTCGTAATCGCGGGCATCACACCTTTCCATTGCATCTCCACGGTTTTCTCCTAGACAGTAAGATGAGCGGGAATTTCTTCCGATGCGCTGCCGATCAGCGTGTCGATTCGCGCGGGAAAAATCGGCGGCCGCACCGAATCCGGCTGCCATCCAAACAAAAACTCTACCGCCGGCCCGCAGACGCGTCCCTGGCACGGACCCATGCCGCAGCGCGTCTGCAACTTTGCGCTTCGCCAATTCGTTTGCGCGCGCAGCCGGCCGAATGTCACGTCTTCACAGCGGCAAACGAGCGTGCTGTCCGCAGGCATTCGCCGCAATTCATCGCGAAGAGCGAAAGTTTCGTTCAGCAATTCCGCGAAATCTCTCGCTTTTGTCCGATCGCGTAGCAGCGCAGCAGCGCGCGCACTTTTGCCAGCCGCCGCAAAACCCGCGATTTGGCCCTCGATCAACGCGGTTTCCAGCCCGCCAATCCCGAGCGGTTCCCCTGCGCAGTACACGCCCTCAACCGACGTCTGCATCGATTCATCGACTTCCACGAATCCGTCTGCGAGCCTGCATCCGAGAGCTTGAGCCAGCTCCGTGTTCGGTACGAGATCAAATCCGCACGCAAGGTAATCGCAATCGATCCTTCGAATTCCGCCGCCCTCAGAAATGTCAACCCACTCCACTTTCTCGGCTCCGCCAGCAGCAACCGGCCACGACGAATACAAATAGCGCACGCCGAAGAGCGACGTCCGCAACGATGCTGCCTGCCAAAATTTCGCCGGATACAACGCGAGTTTCCGCGCGAATGCGTGAACCTTCTTCGCCGAAGCCTGTTCGCAGATCGCTTCGATTCGCGCGCCGCAATGCCGAAGATATGCCGCAACCGCTAGCAACAATGGCCCGCTCCCCGCAATCACCACACGCGCGCCGTCTATCTCCAGCCCCGATTTCACCAGCGCCTGCAATCCTCCGGCTCCCATCACGTTCGGCAGCGTCCATCCCGGAAAAGGCACAAACCGCTCCCGCGCGCCCGTCGCAATCACCAGTTTTTTGTAGCGAAGCGCGATTCCGCCGCCGGGCGTCTCCGCCACCAGTACTCCCGGTTCTGGATTCGCAACAATCTCAGCTCCAGACAAAACGGTGGCACCCGATGCTTTGAGCCGCACCCGCCACCGCGAAGCGGCGTCGCTTCGATGCGGTGCCTCGCCACGCTCTGCCGCCTTCATCCGCCAAATCTGCCCGCCCGGATTCGGGTTCGCGTCCGCCACTCCGACCTTTGCGCCCGATTCCGCCGCCGTGCACGCCGCTGCGATTCCCGCCGGCCCTGCGCCCGCGACCAGAACATCGAACTCAAGCGATGTTTCGCGCTCAATCATCGGTGCGCACGTCCATTCCATCCGAGCAGAGAACCATGCAGCTACGCGCATGTGCGTTCCCGTCGATCGTCACCCGGCACTCAAAACACACTCCCATCCCGCACAGCGGCCCCCGCGGCTCTCCCGTCACCGAGCGGCGAAATTTCGAAACGCCCGCCGCAAGAATCGCAGCTGCCACCGAAGTTCCGAGGCTCACTCTCCGCCTCGTGCCGTCGATTGCGATCGAGATGGATTCGCCGCCGCTCATCGAATCAGTTTTTCGCCGCATGATTGAACGCCCGTTCGGGACGGTACGGCGCGGGCGGGATCTTCGGCGCTCGCCCCATGATTTCATCCACGATCAGCTCCGCGGTTCCCAGCGACGTCGTAATCCCCAGCCCTTCGTGTCCAGCGGCGATAAACAATTTCTCGTCTGCCTCAGTGCGGCCGATGTAGGGCAATTTGTCGGGAGTCGCCGCGCGGAATCCGGTCCATGACCGGATCGCCGAGATTTCGCCCGCATCCGGAATAAACGTCCGCGCTCGCTCCAGCATCGGCCGCAGCATCCTTTGTTCGATCGCGCCGTCGCGCGCACCATATTGCCGCGAAGACCCGATCAGCAATTGCCCGGTCGGCCGCGGCTGCACGTTGAACGCCGTCGATTCGTTGCTGCTGCCGTGCGCGCTCGTCAAATACCCGAGTTCCACCAGCTGATGCCGCACCATGTGATCGTAACGATCGGTGATCACCAGGTGTCCCTTCCGCGGCTTGATTTCGAGCCCTTCGGTCAGCGACGGCGCCGCGATCCCCGCCGCATTGATCACGCAGCCGCCCGTGATTTCGCTCCCGTCGTCCAACTGCACCGAGCCCTTCCGTATCGACGCCACTCGCTTCCCAACTTCGACGCTGCCGCCCTTCGCAACTGCCGAATCCACAAGGTGCCGCGCCGCACACGGCGGATAAATCACCGAGTCATCCGGAACGAGAAGCCCTCCCGCAAGCCCCGCGCGGAGATGCGGCTCCGCATTCGCGAGTGCCTTCGCGTCAAGCACCTCTGCGCGAACTCCCCGCGACGTGTAGTACTCATGCTTTCGCCGCACGAATTCCATCTCTTTTTCATCCGCCGCAACCCAGATCGTGCCGCAAGGAAAAAACTCTGCGTCTCCCGGCAGCTCCGGCGCTAACCCGCGCCAAAGTTCCACCGAATATTTCGTCAGCGCAAATTGCGCCTCCGCATCATCCATCACCACCAAATGCCCCATGCCTGCTGCAGTCGCGCCCCCGCCGATCATTTCCGCTTCGACCACTGCGACCCGCAAGCCGTCGCGCGCGCAAGCCATCGCGCAAGCCGCCCCCACAATTCCCGCACCCACCACGATCACGTCCGGTGACGCCACCTACGCGCCCACCGCGATTCCGTTGCGGAACGGATCCTTCGCATCGAGCAGAAGTTCCGCCTCACCGGTCACATACGCGCTTCCGCGAATCGTCGGCAGAACGCGCCCCGGCATATCCTTCTCCGCCGGCGCATAGGTCGCCTCAAATACACTCCCGAGAATTCCTTCCTGCACGTACATCTCGCCGGGCTTCAGCTTCCCGTTCGCCGCCAGGCACGCGAGCTTCGCGCTCGTCCCCGTCCCGCACGGCGAGCGGTCATAGATTTTTCCCGGGCACAGCACGAAATTTTTGCTCTGCGCGCCTTTCGCCTGCGGCGGCCCGTAAAGCTCGATGTGATCGATCTCGGCTCCGCCTGAACCCGTGATGCCTTCCTTTGTCAACGCTTGCCGCACCGCCCACGTGAACTCCGTCAATTGCTCCACATTCCCCGGCGAAATCTGAAACGGATGCTCGTAGATGAGATAAAACCAGTTCCCACCCCACGCAATATCCCCAGCGAATTTTCCATATCCCGGCACATCCACCGGCCACAGCTTTCTATCGCGCCAGCTCACCACGTTGTTCACCGTCGCGACGTTCCGGTCCTCCAGAATCGCCTCCACCACGCCGACCGGCGTATCGATCTTCATCGCGCCCGCGTTCGCGCGTCCCAGGTGCGCAAGCGTCACCGCCAGCCCGATCGTTCCGTGCCCGCACATCCCGAGATATCCCACGTTGTTAAAAAAAATCACTCCCGCCGCGCACGACGCATCGTGCGGCTCGCACAGCAGCGCGCCCACAATCACATCCGACCCGCGCGGCTCGTTCACCACCGCCGATCGAAACCAGTCGAATTCGTTCTTGAAGCGCGCGAGCCGCTCCGCCATCGTCCCGCGGCCCAGGTCCGGCCCGCCGCTCACCACCACGCGCGTCGGTTCGCCGCCGGTGTGCGAATCAACCACCTTCACGCGCTGCATTTCTGCCTTCATAAAAGTTGAACGGGAGCGGACGACGCCCGCCCCCGCCCCGTTCGTTCCTTTGCGATTCGACTACTTCTGCGAACCCGGTCCGCTCTCGGCCGGCTTCGGTTGCGGCACCACCGCCACCAGCGGCATCACGCCGTGATCGGCCATCGCCCGGTTAAACGCCGGCAGATCCTTCTGCACCAGCGCTTGATACTCCGTCGCCGCCGAATTTAAGTCCTTTTCGATCATGTCGAGCAGGCCTCGCTCCGTGTCCGTCGGACCGTAATCCGCGCCGCCGGCAACGTCTCCCGCGCCCGGCCCCACTTCGCCATTGAGCCACATCAGATTGAAATAAACCTTGTATGCGGCGATGAAATACTTGTCGTCGCTCGTCGCCAGTTCCTTGTTGAGAATTTTGTATTCCACAGCCTGCAGCTTCTTGTCCATGTCCTCCGCGCTCTTCAGCGCATCTGCTTTTTCCTTCACGGGACGAAGCATCCGCTGTTGGTCGTCCAGCTGCTTCCTCATCCACTCAATTTGGTTGACGATATCCGACGAGCGGTTGATGTCGTCCCGGATGCGCAGCTGTATTTTCACGGCTTCCGCGATCTCCGCATCGCTTCCGCTCTGCTTCGGGTCCTTCATCACATCAACCGTCTGCGTGTACGTCTTTCCATCAGCCGTGATCTTGATCGTGTATTTTCCCGGCGCCGCTTCCGGCCCTTCCTGGTTCGGCGACATTCCCCAGTGCGTGATCGGTCGCGATTCAGCTCCGCGGAACCTTGGCTCCTCCCAGATGTGCGGATTTTCCGGCGGAGTCGTCCGCAGCGCGATTGTGCGCGGTCCGTCGTAATGCAGGTCCCACATCACGCGGTTCAGCCCCGCGCGTCCCGCTCCGCGCAGTTCTCTCACTTGCTTCCCGCTCGCATCGTCAATCTCGATCTGTACCGGCCCCTGCACCGCTGCCTTCAGGTTGTAGTTGATGTACGCGCGCCCGTTGTGCACGAATCGGTAGGCACTCCGCGGCGCATAAAGCGTCACAGCAGCATCGGATTGCGCCGCACCTGCTTGCTGCTCGAGCGGCGTGATGTCGTCCAAAATGTAGAACCCGCGTCCGTAGGTCGAAACGACGAGGTCGTGGAAGTTTTTCTGCACCACCACCCACGAAACAGTCGAATGCGGCAATCCCGCCTGCAACGCCGTCCAATGTCCCCCATCATCAAGCGAATAGAAAAGTCCGTTCCCCGTGCCCGCGAAAATCAATCCCTTCTTGTTCGGATCTTCCGCAACGCACCGCACGTACGAAAGCAGTCCCTTCGGAATTCCAGCCGAGACTTGCGTCCACGTCGCGCCAAAATCGGTCGTCTTGAAAATAAACGGATCGCGATTGTCCATCAGATGGTAATCGACGGAAACATACGCCGTGCCTGCATCGAAATACGACGGTTGAATGCTGGTCACCGTCCCCCACGGCGCCATTCCGCTCACGTTCTTTGTCACGTCGTTCCAGTGCGCGCCGCCGTCCTTCGTGTTCCAGATTTTCCCGTCGTTCGTCCCGGCCCAGATCAGCCCCTTCTGGATTTGTGAAGGCGCAATCGCGAACACAACCTCGCCGTAAAACTGACCGAGGTTATCGCCCACGATTCCGCCGGACGGCACGACGTATTTCGGATCCTGCGTCGAAAGGTCCGGACTGATCGCTGTCCAGCTCTGCCCCGCATTCGTCGTTTTGAATACGACTTGGCAGCCGTAATAAATGGTGTTGTGGTCAAAGGGATCCACCGCCAGCGGCGGCGTCCAGTGACAGCGATATTTCGTATCGTTAGGCGGCGAATCGAGCGTGTGCAGCCACGGGCTCACCGATCGCGCCAGTTTCGTCCGCGCATCCCAGCGAGTCACCTCATCGCCGTAGCAAGTTGCCCACACGATGTTTGGATCGGTGACGTCCGGCACGGTGAATCCCGATTCGCATCCGCCCATCGCGTGATCCCATCCAGCTTCCGATGACGCGCCGAATCCTCCAGCTGAGGTATTCGTCGATGGCCCGCGCATATTGCCGTCGTCCTGCATGTTGCCGTAGATGTAGTACGGCACCTGGTTATCGACCGCCACGTGATAAATCTGTGCGATCGGCAGCTGCACGCGATGGAATCCGCGCCCGTGCGACGTCGTGATATTCACGCCGCCGTCGTCGCTCACCGCCAACCTGTCCGGATTTTTCGGATCGATCCAGATGTCGTGATTGTCGCCGCCCCACGGCACCGTGCGGAAAGTCTCGCCGCCATCCAGCGATTGCCAGAACGAGCTATCCGACACCAGCACTTCATTTTCATTCGAAGGATTCACCGCGATCCGTATGTAATAGCCCGCTCGCCCGATCAGTCCGCGGTCCCAATTCACCACGCGCCACACGTCGCCTCCGTCATCGGACCGCCAAAGCGAGCCCTGATCCGCCGTCTGAATCAGCGCATACACGCGGTTCGAATTCGAAGGCGCGATCGCCACATCAATTTTCCCCACGTTTGGGCGCGGCAGCCCGCGGCCCTCCACCTTGTTCCACTTCGTGCCGCCGTCGGTCGACACGTACACGCCGCTGCCCGGCCCGCCGCTCAGCTCGGCGTAAGTGTGCATCTCCACTTGCCACATTCCCGCGACCAGCTTGCGCGGGTTGTGCGCGTCCATTGAAAGCCCGGAGCAGCCGGTATTCGCGTCGGCAAACAAAACGTGTTCCCAATTCTTTCCGCCGTCCATCGTCCGGAAAACCCCGCGGTCTTCCTGCGGCCCGCTCAGTCTTCCCAACGCACACACATAGACAACGTCGGGATTGCTCGGATGGACCACGATCCGCCCGATGCGCCCGGTTTCCTTCAATCCCATGTTCGTCCACGTCTTGCCGCCGTCGATCGATTTGTAGACTCCGTCGCCCGTCACATCGCTATCGCGGATCGCCCACGCTTCTCCCGTGCCGGCCCACACCGTGTCCGGATCGCTCGGCGCCACTGCCAGCGTGCCGATCGCCTGCACGTCTTGAGCGTCGAAAATCGGCGTCCAATTGTTTCCGCCGTCGATCGACTTCCACACTCCACCGGAAGCCGCGCCCGCATACCACGTGTTCACGTCGCCCGGAACTCCGACGATCGCGGAGATCCGATTGCCAACGACGGGCCCCGCCCAGCGAAACGCAAATCCGCCCTGGTCGGGATTGAATCCGCGTCGCTGCGCAGCAGCCGGCAACGCGCAAATGGAAAGCGCGCAAACTGCGCAGAGTAGACGAAGATGCGAATTGAAATTTTTCATGGTCTTCTCCCTCTCAGAAGAGAAAATCGCGGGCGGAATCGGCGCGGCCTGAAACCGCGGCAGATCGTTAGAAAGCCGAAGGATTCGTATATTGTATACGGTTCGCCCTGTCAAGTAGCTCAGGCATTGATACCGCCTGATCCTACGTCTGCGCCGGCTGCGTCCCGCTCAATCTCCTCACCCGTCGCGGACGAAACGTGAAAAACCTGTTTCGGCATGGAGCGCACCGGTAAGCCGGCGCGTGCAGCAATCTTCCCAAGCCCTGCCACCATCCCATGCCGTAAGCGCGCGAGATGCGCTCCAATTCCAGATTCCCGCATCGGCTGCAGTGCGCAAATAATACGAATCGAGGCGCCACGCGCCACGCGTAAAACCGCGCATCGCACATGCGGCAGCGCCACGGGCGCAGGCCGACTATCGTCGCGCCAAAATCGCGCACACTGCGCCTCCGCGAGCGTCTGCAACCTGAGTCGCTGCACTTCGGGCAAAACAATGGCTGAGCCTCAGATAGTTGGGATTTTCGCGGCACAGCATATTCTCGATTCGTATCTTCTTCAACCAATATCCTTGCGAGCCCATCGCCTGCGTTCACTCGCCGCGTTGCGCGCCTCGATCGCAGCGTGAAATCGTCAATTCCTTGTAAAATGCCGGTGAGGATTTCATGCCGAAATATACCGACGCTCACGCGCGCGCAGGCATCGACGCGAAATTGCCGAAGCTCGACGTCTGGACCAACCACTTTCAGGGTTACACCATCACCACCCGCTTCCCGGAATACACCTCCGTATGCCCGAAAACAGGGATGCCGGACTACGGAACTATCATTATTGAATATGAGCCGAAGAAATGGTGCTTGGAGCTAAAAGCCCTCAAGCTCTATCTGCTGGCCTACCGCAATCTAGGCATCTTTTATGAGAACTCGGTGAATCGAATGCTTAGGGATATTGTCCAGGCAACTCGGCCGGCCTGGTGTGTCGTTCGGGGAGAATTCACGCCGCGAGGCGGACTGACAACAACAGTCGAAGCCAGATGGCCTCGCCGGTCACGGAATGCCGCCGTTCGGTGATGTAGATGAAGGGTTTGACGGCGCCTCGTGATAATCTTCGGGCGCATACGATTCGCGCGCAAGCGATTGGAGAAGAGAAATGAGCATCACGCCTGCACCTCAAATGCCTGAGACGCCACAACAGCCGCGCTGGACGCCGCCACCGCCGCCTCCGCCTGTAGAAGCGGCAGCAACTGCGCGATGGATCATCGTCGCCTTCATCGTTCTCGTCGCGGCCGTCGGATATCTCGCCTACGCCGGCTATTCCGCCCGCGTTCAGTTCCAAACGGATCTCGGCAAATCAAACGAACGCGCCGATCAGATGTCCGTGCGCGTCGATCAGGCCAACGCGCGGATTGCCGAGCTGCGCGGACAGCTCGAGGTCACGACCGGAAAACTTGGCATGACGCGCGAAGAGCTTGCGCGCGCGCGCAGCCTTGCCAATCAGATTCAGCAGGACCAAAAGGCATCGGACACGCAGCTCACCAATCAGATCGGCCAGGTGCAAAAGGAAAACGACGCCAAGATCAGCCAGGTCTCCACGGACCTCTCCGGCACGAAGACCGACCTGGCCTCGGCGCGAAAGGATCTGGACGCGACGAGCGCCAAACTCACCAGCACGATCGGCGATCTCGGCGTGCACAGCGGCTTGATCGCGAAAAACGCGGAGGAACTCGAGCAGCTCAAGCGCCTCGGCGAGCGCAATATTTTTGACTTCACTTTGACCAAGGCGAAAAATCCGCAAAAGATCGGCCCCGTGCAGGCAAAGCTCACCAAGGTCGATACGAAGCACTACAAGTACACCATGACGGTGTGGGTAGACGACAAGCAGATCGAAAAGAAAGATAAAACCGCCGATGAGCCCGTGCAGTTTTACGTTCACGGCGCGCGTGCACCCTACGAGATCGTGGTCTTCGAGGTAGGCAAAGACAAAATTACCGGCTACCTCTCCACTCCAAAAGACGTCGCGCAGGCCGCGCCAGCGCCGGCCCCAAGCAAGCCTCAAGGCTGAGCCGCAACTTTATTTCGCAACTTCGATTATTGCTCTGCGGCCTGGCCGTGATCGTGTGAGTTTGCGCGCCGTCGCGCGCGAATAAATCGCGGCTATTACAGCCGTCTTACGACGCGGGTTCCGAAGGCCAGCTATAACTCCGCAAAAGTCCCGCCATCTCACGCAGCCGCTCGTCTGCGATAGCCAGTACGCTGCCCTTTTCAAACGTGCCGTTCTGGCTGTGCTTTCCAGCTTTTACGCCGGTCAAAATCTCCAGGCCTTGCTCGATGGTCTCGACCGGCCAGATGTGGAATTTTCCGTTCGCGACCGCCGCGACCACGTCTTCGCGCAACATCAGGTCTTCCACATTCCGCGCCGGGATGATCACGCCCTGGTTGCCGGTGAACCCCTTCACTTTGCAAATGTCGTAGAAACCTTCGATCTTCTGATTTACCCCGCCGATCGGCTGGACGTCACCCTGCTGGTTCACCGAACCCGTCACCGCGATATCCTGCCGGATCGGAAGTCCGGAAATCGCCGAAAGCAGCGCGAAGATCTCGGTGGCGCTCGCGCTATCGCCATCCACTCCGGAATAAGACTGCTCGAAACAAAGGCTCGCCGCCAATGAGAGCGGCTTGTCTTGCGCGAACATGCGCCGCATGTACCCCTCGATGATCTGCACACCCTTGTCGTGCAGCCGTCCGCTCAGATTCGCCTCTCGCTCAATATTGATAAGTCCGGCTCGTCCCAGCGCCGCCGACGCGGTAATTCGTATTGGTCGGCCAAACGCATATCCGCCGATCTCGAGCACTGTTAGGCCGTTGATCTGCCCCACGCGCTCGCCATCTGTATCCACGAGCAGCGTGCCTTCATCGATCATTTCGCGGAATTTCGTCTCGATCAGATTGTGCCGCTCGATCTTTGAACCTAGCGCGGCTCGCACATGCTCGCCTGTAACTGGCGTTTCCCCGTTTTCTCGCGCGATGTAACAAGCTTCCCTGGCAAGATCGGCCAAATCGACGAAGCGCGCCGTTACCTTGTTCCGCCGCCCGGCGATCCGCACTCCGTATTCCATTAACGCCGCGACCGCAGTCCGGTCAAACGGGCAGAGCTTTTCGTCGTCCGACAGCTTCCGCAGCCTCCCGCCAAATTCGAGAATCACGTCGTCCGCCATCTGCATCTCATCGTCGAATTCCACGCGAACCTTGAAAATCTTGCGGAAGTCTTCTTCCAGCGTGTAGAGCAGTTCGTACAGTTCGCGATCGCCGATCAGGATGATTTTCACCCTCAAATCGATCGACTCCGGCTTCAGCGCGGCGATTCCAATCGGAAAAAGAATGTCGTGCGGCTGCAGCTCGAGCCTGCCGTGATTCATCGTCCGCTTGAGCGTCTTCCAGACGCCGGGCTCTGAAATCGCGTCGAGCGCGTACAGGACAAGGAAACCGCCATCCGCGCGCAGCATCGATCCCGCTCGCAAATCCATGAAGTCCGAATTTGCGGAGCCTCGCCAATCGATGTTCCGCTGCGTGGTTCCAAAAAGATTCGGATACGTCGGAGTCGTCTCAAAAATCACCGGCGCGCCATCCGGTTCGTCATGTGCCAACAGAACATTTACGCCGTACACGCGGAAGGGATCGCGTTCCGGCATCGGCCCCCGCAGCGGCGGCCCTTCTCCGGACGCTCCCGCTGGCGTCGGCTCTTCTTCGCCTTCTCGTTCGCGGAAAGGATCCAGATTGTCCAGAATGTTTTGCCGCACTTCTTCGAGATACTCGCTCGGCCTCACGCCCGGATATTTTTCCTTCAGCTCTTCGATCACGCCGTCCACTAGCACGGACGCCGCTTCCTGTTCGAGGTAGCTCAGCTCGCTCGCCAGTTCCCGCGAAAGAGTCAGAGTCTTCCGGTAAACGACCGTGAATTCCTGCCGGAATTGCTCATATTTTCGTTCGAGTTCTTCGGCTGCCGCGGATTCGACCTTTCCCTCGTGCACCAGCTTCGGAATGTCCTCGATTGGCACCATCTGCCCTTCGAGCACCGGAAAGATTTCCGGCAACGCGACGGCGCCGACCTGCATGTGCCCCAGCGCGAATTGATCGCGGCCGATGCGCCGCGTGAAATCATCCATCAGGTCCTTTTCCCGGGCCGTGTACCGATCGACGATGCGCGCTTTTTGCCGTTGAAAAGGCTCCCCTTCGAAAACTTGCGGAATCCGCCGCCGCAAAAACTCGATGCCCGACTGCATATCTTTCTTGAATGAGTTTGCACGGCCGCTCGACAAAGTCAGCAGGCGCGGCCGGTCCGGATTCTTGAAATTGTTGACGTAACAGCGATCCGGAGACTCGCTGGTCTCGGGCCTCAGCTCCTTCAGGATTTGCGTGATCGTGCGGCCGCGGCTCGTCCCCGCCAGCCCGCAAACGAACGCGTTGTAGCCGGGAGCGTCGAGTTCCACTCCCATTTTCAACGCGCGCATGGCGCGATCTTGTCCCACGACGCCCTCGAGCGGCTCGGCTTGCGCCGTCGTTTCAAACGGGATCCGTGCGGGATCGCACCTCCAGCGCAATTTATCCGGAGGAAGTTCCATCGGTTTGGGGGCTGACTTTTGCGTCATCGTGTGCGCGTTTCGGCTCGCCCGGGAAATGCAGACGTACTGTTAGCGCCGCGCGCAGCCGGGTAAGCGCGCTACTCTAGCATAAAGCCAACGGCCCGCCTCGCGGCCCGATCAAAACGCGCGACGGCCCGGCGCGACGCTCAACTATTTTCCCAACAGAAATTTGTATTGCGCGTCCGAAAGCGGCACAACTGAAAGCCGTCCGATTCGCAAAAGCGCCGAATCGCGAAATATCTTCGTCCGTTTGATTTCGTCCAATACAATCGGACGCGGGAGCGGTTCGCCCGCTTCGATTACGACTACAGGCTTCTTCGGGTCCTTGGCATCAGCCGAGATCACGCGCGCCGCTCCGACCGCACGCCTCTCGCCGCCGGTGTGGTAAATGATCAGCTCGTCGCCGCCCTTCATCGCGCGCAAATTCATCACCGCAGCCGCATTCGTGATTCCGGTCCATTCCGTCCGCCGGTCCTTTTGCAAATCTTCAAACGAGTATTCACTCGGCTCGGTTTTCAGCAAATAGTGCACGGCGGTGGCCTCAACTCGCTTTCGAAGTTTCCGAGTACGCTTCGAGCAAACCTGCAAACGTCGCCACCACGACCGGCCCAAGTACGATTCCCAAAACTCCGAATACAGCAATCCCGCCCAGCACGCTGATGAAAATAAAAAGTGTATTCAGCTGGGTCCTGCCGCTCAGCAGGATCGGACGCAAGAACTGGTCCACCGATCCCATCAACCCGCCGCAGATCGCCACCAGCACGATTGCTTTTCCCCAATGCCCCGACGCCACAAGCCAGATCGCCGCGGCTCCCCAAATCAGCGTCGAGCCAACCACCGGTATCAGCGAGCAAAACGCCATCATCACTCCCCAAAAGACCGCCGTGCCGATTCCTGCGATTGCAAACCCGACACCGCCGATCGCTCCCTGCACCGCCGCGATGATCAGGCTCGTCAGCATCGTCGCGATGATCAACTCTTGCGCGCGCGCCAGCATCCGGTCGCTTTGCGCGCGGTCAAACGGCATCAGCCCGCGGATTTCCGTCATAAACATGTCGGCGTCGCGAAAGAAGAAAAACATCGCAAACACCGTCACAAACAAATCGAATAGGAATCCGGCGGTATGCGACAGCACGTTGCCCAGCACTTCCGCCGCATTCGATCCCAGCCAGCCGCCTGCCTTCTGCAGCAGGCTCGGCAAATCCACGCCCGATTCGCCCGCGTGTTGCGCCAGCCATTGCCACGCGTCGTTCAGCCAGTCCATCTTTCCGGCTTGATAAGCGGTCGCAATGCCGGAGGCGGCCTGAATCATCTGGTGCACGAACATAGTCCCGAGCGCGAGCGCCGGCAGAATCAGCACGCACGTGACGGCAAATGTATTGAGCGCCGCAGCCCGCGACTTTCCCCATTTCCGCTCGTAGCGTTCCTGCAGTGGATAGAAGAGCACCACGAGAATCACCGCCCATGCGAGCGGCACCAGAAATGGCTCGAAGACGCGGTAAACAAGGTAGGCGAGCGCAACGATTGCCGCATAGAAGAGCAGGGTGGAAACTCGCTCGCGCTGGGCTGGATTGTCCATTTGTCCGCGCGAGAGTATAGCGTTCCGCGGCCCAGAATGCGCGATTGGCGAGTGTTATACTCGCCAGAGGAAGGCGGAAGAAATGCCGCAGTTCGTCGATCCCGCAACTTGCAAACATGCGCGAATGCAACTGATCGCGAAGGACGAGGAAACTGAATACTGGGAGTGCATGGACTGCGGGGAAATTATCGAGCCGGGAGAAAATAATCCTCCGCAGCCGCCGTTCAACGAATCGCTCTCTGATGCCTGAGAGCTGGATTCGCTTTCTGATGCGTGAAAGCGAGAGTCGCTGTCTTCACGCCTAAAACTAGGTTGGCCTAACGCGCTGGAACGCAATCCACAAGAATTTCAGCGACGTCTAGTTGATTCCCAGCCGCGTGATGATTCGCTCAACGTCCGATTGCGGCACGTTGTAGGTCTCATGTTCGTCTTCTTCTTGCAGCCGTTCGCGCAAATATTCCGCCGCAACGTAACTGGCTTCGCGATCCGTCAGGCTGCGTCCGGTGCGCTCGCGAAACGCCGCAAACGCGAGATGCGCGAGTCCGACGACAGTCGTTTGCCCATCGACCCAGAATTTCGTGTCGATCGTGTCGGCGTGGCGCGTCGCGATCGCATTCCACATGTGTGAAAAGCGGCAGCGGTAAATTTTGTCCGTCAATTTCGAGGGCACGTCGAAGGCGCCGATGAAATCAGTCATCGCGCCGGTGTTTGGAATGATTGCGTGTGCCATGCGTCAGAGTGACGAAAAAATGCGCTCCGATCAGTGATGCGCGGCGACCGCGCCGGCTTGCGCGTACGAGCGAATGGCTGCGCCGACTCCAGCGCCGGGAGAAACGCGGAAGCCGTGATCGAGCAGGATTTTTTCGAAAGCGGCCAGCAGCAGCAGCACATTATTCCGCTGGCTGCAGAAGCCCATCAGCCCGATGCGCCACATTTTTCCCTTGAGCGGGCCGAATCCCCCGGCGATTTCGATATTGAATTCCGCCAGAAGCTGCTTGCGAACTTTCAATTCATCGATTCCCGCCGGCACTATCACGGGCGTGACGGTGATCAGGCGGTCCGCTGGATTATCTACGAACGGCTGTAATCCGAGCGCTTCCACGCCGGCGACCAGAGCTTGCTGATTCTGGCGGTGGCGCTCCCAGCGGTTCTCCAGCCCCTCTTCTAAGACCATACGAAGCGCTTCTCGCAGCGCGTAAATCAGCGAAATCGGCGGAGTGTGATGATAGCTTCGTTCGCCACCCCACATGTTCATCGTGTTGGTGAGATCGAAATACCAGCTCTGCACTTTCGATTTGCGCGCGCGGATCACTTCTTCCGCTTGCGGG
>DASTCZ010000375.1:0-7268 GCA_035710585.1 Candidatus Acidiferrales bacterium
CATCAGCCACGCTCAAGGAGGCGTCCATGAAAATCCCCTCGCAACGTACGATTTTTCGCTGGATTCACATCATCGTTGGCATCCCGGTCTTCGGCTACATCTACAGTCCGTTCGATAAACTTCCGGACTATGCTCCGCCAACGCGCCGTGTTTTCGTTCCCGTCCTTCTCCTCTCGGGACTGTGGATGTGGAAGGGCCATCTCGTCCGGCGGCTCTTCTCAAAATCTACCGCTCAACAGGGCGCTGCAACCAATGCTTAGCAATACCGGTCGGCTATACTAAGCGCAGATAGGACACGTCTCATGCATGGAGTTCGTATATGAAAAATCAGCAGCCTGCACAATCCGCCTCGGCGTTCATCGACCAGAGAATCGCGGAGCTTCGAGACTGGCGCGGTAAGACGTTCGCGAAGGTCCGCGAAATCATCCACGCAGCCGATCCGGAGATTGTCGAGGAATTAAAATGGGCCCGCGCCTCATCACCCGGAACTCCCGTCTTCTCTCACGCCGGAATCGTCTGCACCGGTGAGACCTACAAAAACGTCGTCAAGCTGACCTTCGCGAAGGGCGCTTCCCTGAAAGATCCTTCGCATCTATTCAATTCCAGCCTCGAAGGAAACGTCCGCCGCGCCATCGACATCCACGAAGGCGACAAGGTCGATACCGCCGCCCTGAAAAAACTCATCCGCGAAGCCGTCGCCCTCAATTCGCACTCCAAGCGCGCTCCAAAGCCCCGCCCCGCTGCGAAGAAACGCTAGCGGGGTCTGATTTTCTGCTCGCAGGCACCGTCAGTTACGGGTTTCCGCAGCTTTTGCGTTTACCCCGAGGTTGTAACTTGGGGTCCCGAAGCCGTCTATCGGAACGCAGGACCGGATAGTCGCTTTATCTCTAACCTGCCTAGATCATTGAAGTCTTCCGGAACGGAAAACTGTCCGCGCAGGAATCCGAGCCGTTGGACCTGCTTGCCCGACGGAGCGTCAAGCGCGGTAACTTTCACCATCGGTTTGCCAGCCTTGGCGATTATGAAGGGTTTTCCGTTGGCTGCCTCATCAACTAGCCGCGACAAGTGAACCTTGGCTCTGCCGATGTTCACGATAATCATCCTTCCGCTCCTGTCGAACCAATTCTGCTTCTGTAAACTCTACTTCCCGGAAAGCGTCAGAGATGCATTTGGCTCTACCGCCTTCCGCTGCTGTCCCAATGACCTTTACTGAGCCCCACCGTTTCCGCCTTCGCCCGCGCTGTCCTCTGGTGTTCTCACCAAAATACTTGACATCCATGATATATTAATCGTGGAGAAAAAGTGTCTTCAGCCCGCGATCGCCTCGCGGGTTTTTTGTTTTTCGGAGGCTTTCACATCGGGCCAGTGCAGCGGCGTCATGCTACCGGAGGCTTTTCTCCATGCTTCCCTGCTTTCTTGCTTCCTTGCCTCTGCTCTCAACGCTAAATGCTGAACTCTCGAGTCTCAATGACCGATTCTCGACCCCTTCAATAGAATCAACAACTTACACACTCTTTGGCACGCATTTTCGGCCTAACTATTTTGTTTTAAATAACTTCCACTCTACATAGGGGGAGGGGGGGTATCCCCGCCTCGAAAAGGAGAATTTCAATGGCTTACGACCACTATGCTGCAGCATTTCCTTCCGATGACGAAATCAATCCCAGCACCGGCCTTAAACGCTGCCGCTACAACACCGCAGCCGGTCGCCGTTGCCGACTCATCAGCGTAGATGAGCTGGGCTTCTGCGCCCGCCACCGTTCTTACGACGAAGAACTCGTCGCCATGGAACTCTATTTCACTCCAGAGGAGCTGAAGACCGCCGTCGGCCTCAGCCGCTTCGTGAGCAGACTCGCGCAAATCACTTCCGCGAACCGCCTTCCCGCTCGCAACGCCGTCGCTCTCGCCTACATGGCGCAGCTCCTTGGCCAGCTTCTTGAGCCCGCTAAAGCCGAAATCATCGCCCTTCACGGTCCCGCCGCCTACGAAAGGCTCGTCGCCTCCGCCATAGCTAAAGACGACACCCTCACGCCGCTTCTCTCCGGCCCTGCCGCCGTCCTCCCTGTCGAGTCTCCAGCAGAACTGGAGCCTCCCGTCCGCGACTTGCATGCAGATCCAAACGATGGGCTTCCGCCCTCGAATTCAGTTGGCCGCGTCATGTAGCGGAATGTGTTTGTAATGATTTCGTTAGAAGGAATCCTTCACTCTATGCACGTGCGTATCGATCGTCGTGGCTCTGCGTTCTCCGCGGGGTGCCCCGCCCTTCCCGCGAAGCGGAAGGGTGGGCTCGGCCTCGTACCAAAGCCATCAACTCAGACGCCCGGAGGGCGCGGTACAACCACGTTTTCGATTTGCCTTCCATTTACCCTGAGCTGTTTGCGCGAACGACTTTCCGCTTTTGCGCCGTTTGCATCCCGACTCTACTTGTCGGGACTGCTTTCCACTTTCCGCTTTCCGGCTTCCGCCTTCTGCCCTGCCCATCCGAACCGTGCCTCTTTGCCTCACCTCCCGCGCCATTTCATTGACTCCGCCTCTCTCCTCCGTTACGTTGAAATTGAAGTCAGCGAGAAATAAATTGCCCAACCCTCTGATCTCGCTCACCACCGATTACGGTACCGGCGACCATCTCGTCGGTACGCTGAAAGGTGTCATCCTCAAGATTCATCCCGACGTGCAGATCGTGGACATCACGCACAGCGTGATCGCTTACGACGTTCTCGACGGCGCGCTCGCCATCGGCGCCGCGGCCAAATTTTTCCCGCCGCGTACCATACACGTCGTCGTCGTCGATCCAGGAGTGGGCACGCCGCGCCGCCCGATTCTCGTTTCCGCCGACAATCAGTATTTCATCGGCCCCGACAACGGCGTCTTCTCACTCATCTACGAGCGCGATCCCAACTCCGTCGTCCGTCACATCACTTCGGAACACTATTTCCTGCGCCCCATCAGCCCCACGTTCCACGGACGTGACATCTTCGCTCCCGTCGCCGCGTGGCTCGCGAAAAATTCTCAGCCCGAAGCTTTCGGCGAACCGGTCTCCGATTTCGCCCGCTTCGCGCTGCCCAAGCCCAAATCCGCCGGCGGCGCCCTCAAAGGAGTGATCCTTCGCGCCGATAATTTCGGCAACTTGCTGACGAATTTCACCGCTGACGATTTGCCAGAAGCCGCGCGCAAACCGGGCGCAGCGGAATTTACCGTCGCCGGCAAGCCCGTCAAAGGTCTCGTCGAGACCTTTGCGAATGGCGTGGCAAACGAGGCCGTCGCGCTCGTCGGTTCCAGCGGCTTCATCGAAATTGCCGTGAACAAAGGCAGCGCCGCGCGCGTGCTCGGCGCCAATCGCGGCGCCGAAGTAGTCTTGAAATTGAGCTAACTCGACGCCGCCCGACTCTATTTCGAGAGTTTTACGTCAGGGCACCGGCTTCAGCCGTGCCGAACGGCCACAGAAGCTTAAGGGCTTTAGCCTGCCTACCGGCAGGCAGGCCCCTGAGGTTCGAGCTGTCAGAAATGAATTTACCGTGAATCGCTGCTAATTCGCTCGCTTAGATCTCACCGCGTCAAATCCAGCGTCACCAGGTACGATCGCGTCCGCGGGTCGAGCCAATCTCTCAACGCATCGCCGAGCAAATTGAAAGCGAGCACCGCAACCATGATCGCCAGCGCCGGAAAAATCACCATATGCGGCGCGCTGAATAAATACCCCGCGGCGTCATTCAACATCGCGCCCCAACTCGGCGCCGGCGCCAGCACTCCGAGCCCGAGGAAACTCAGCGTCGATTCCGCCAGAATCGCGCTCGCCATTCCGATCGTCGCCTGGATCAGCACCGGCTGAATCGCGTTCGGCAGCACGTGCCGCAACAAAATTCGCGCGTCGCTCGCGCCCAGCGATCGCGCTGCGAGCACGTAATCGAGCGCCTTAACCTTCATCACCTGCGCCCGCGCCAGCCGCGCGTATCCGGCCCAACCCGTGATAATCAGCGCGACGATCACTTTTCCTAATCCCGGCCCGAGAAACGCAGCGAACGCAATCGCCAGCAGAATTCCTGGGAACGAAAGAAACGCATTGATGAGCACCACGTTGATCGCGCGGTCCCACCAGCCGCCGAAATATCCCGCGAGCGCACCGATAAAAAGCCCCGTCAGCCCCGCGCCGCACACGACGCACACTCCAACAGTCATCGAAATCCGCGCCCCGTACAACACGCGCGAAAGCATATCGCGCCCCAATTCATCCGTGCCGAAAGTGTGCGCCGCCGTCGCTCCTGACAATCGCGAAGGCAAATCCTGCGCCGCAGGATCGTGCGGCGCGATCCACGGAGCGAGAATCGCCAGCAGAAGAAGCAGCGCCGTCAGCGTCAGCCCGATTCGCCCCAGCGTGCTTCGCCGCACGAATTGCGCCAGCGAGCCGCTCTCGCGCTTCGGCGAAGGCGCCGCTGCAGCGCGCGCCGAGAGATCGATCGTTCCGGCGCTCATTGCACGCGAATCCTTGGATCAATTACGGAGTAAAGCGCATCGGTGACCAGATTCACTATCACGTACGAAACCGCGATCAACAAAATGCATCCCTGCAACAGCGGATAATCGCGCGCCTGAATCGCCTGCACCGTCAGCCGCCCGATTCCCGGCCACGAAAAAATCGATTCTGTAACGATCGTTCCCGCGAGCAGCGTCCCGAACTGCAATCCAAGAATCGTCACGATCGGAATCAACGCATTCGGAAACGCGTGCCGGAAAAGCACGCGCCGCTCGCTCAATCCCTTCGCACGCGCCGTTCGCACGTAATCCGCGCTCAGCTCCTCAATCATCGAGCTTCGCACCATGCGTGTCAGAATCGCAGCGAGCGCAGCGCCAAGCGTCGCGGCGGGCAGCAACAAGTGCGAAATTCCTCCGCGCCCCGAAACCGGCAACCATCCCAACGCAATGGAAAAAATCAAGATCAGCGCCGGCCCGAGGGCGAAATTCGGCACCGATAGCCCCAATAACGTCAGCACGCTCACGGCGTGGTCGCCGGTTCGCCCTCGTCGCCGCGCAGCTTCCACTCCCGCGGGAATCGCGATCGCCGCGCATACCAGCATCGCCGAAAACGCCAGCTCGAGCGTCGCGGGATAGCGCTCAGTCACCAGCTTCAGCACCGGAGTTCCGAACCGAAAAGATTTGCCCCAGTCGCCGCGCACCAAATGCGCCCAGTAGCGCGCGTATTGCGTCCAGAGCGGCAGATCGAGGCCGAGCGTGTGCCGCATCGCAGCTACGTCCTCCGCGCGCGCATCTTCGCCGAGCATCTGCTGCACGGGATCGCCCGGCACGATGTGCACCAGCAAAAACACCATGGTCAGAATCAGCCAGAGAGCGGGGAGCGAAATCAGAAGCCGCAGGAGGATTTTCTTGATCATGAAGATTTCTGCGAAATGGCAGCATGCGTCCCGCGCTCTTTTTGCGCCACAGCAGCGGAACTCGCACCGGGATCGTGAATTTCTCCGTGCGCCGCTGTTTCCGGCAGTTTCTGCACCTTCAACCGTGCGATTCTGCGGCGATCCATTTCCATCACCGTAAACCGCCAGCCGTTGAAATCGAAGGATTCTCCGCCCTTCGGAATGAATCCCAGCTGCGCGAGTACAAATCCGCCGACTGTTGCGTATGCAGGATCTTCGGGCAGCTCGATTTCATACTGCATTTCCAAGTCGCGCACGTTTAGGGACGCGTCGATCACCATCGAACCGTCCGCGAGAATTTGCGCGGGCTCAGACAGATCAAATTCGTCGTGGATTTCGCCGACCACTTGTTCGAGCGCGTCTTCCATCGTCACGATGCCCAAAAAGCTGCCAAATTCGTCGACAACCAGCGCGATGCCGACACCCTTCTGCCGCAGCTCGCTCAAAACCTCCGACGCCATCTTCGTTTCCGGTACGAACACCGGCTCGCGCAGCAACTTCCGCAGCTCAAAGGGTAAAACCGGCCTTCCCTGCTCCGCGCGCCGTTGCTGTTCCACCAGCGCTCCAAACACATCCTTGATGTGAATGAATCCCAGCACGTGATCGAGCGTGCCTTGATACACAGGAATCCGCGAGCGCTGCGTTCGCGCGAAAAGTTGTACCGCGTCTGCCAGCGACGCCGTCGACGGCAGCGCGTGAACGTCCGGCCGCGGCACCATGATCTCTCGCACTTGCAGCTGGCCGAGTTCCAGCGCGCCCTGCACGAATTTTTCTTCGCGCGCGCCGAGCAGTCCGCGTTCCCGCGCCTGCTGAATCAAGATTTGCAGTTCCTCGGCGGAGTGAACCATTGTGTGGCTCATCTTCGGATTCACGCCCAGCGCGCGCACCACCACCTGCGACATTCCGTCGAGCAGAGCAATCGCGGGACGAAAAACGCTGAGGTACCACTGAAACGGCCGCGCAACCAGCAGCGCAACACGTTCCGCGCGATGCAGGCTCAGCCCTTTCGGCACCAGTTCACCGAGCACCACGTGAAAAGTGGTAAGCAATATGTAAGCGATGCCCAGCGCGATCGCGTGCGCGATCAGCGCGGCGTGTTGCCCCGGAATCCAGGAAAGCATCGGCTCGATGGCGTGAGCGATGGAAATCTCACCGAGAAATCCCAAACCCAGCGTGGTGAGCGTGATGCCGACTTGCACGCCGGAAACGACGCGCTCGAGGTGCGCCACAAGTCCCGCGACGATCTTTGCGTTGGGATTTCCCTTCGCGGTTAGCTGACGGATTCTCGAACTGCGCGTGGCGACGAGCGCAAACTCAGCCGCCGCGAAAAAGGCGTTCACGCCGACAAGCCCAAGAACCGCCAGCAGGCGCACCAGAATCACGCCTCGATTCTATCAGCCCGTGCGCCGCGCGCTCATTACCGCCGCGCGCCCGGTGCCGCTCGTGATACGGAGCGGGCGTTTGCGCCGCCGCTCGCCGCGCGGGTACACTTCCGCGACCCAAAATGCGCCGCGTTTTTCTTTCTGTTCTCTTCGTCTTCCTGGCGATCGCGCTCATCGCGTGCGCCTTTGCGTGGCATATCGTCCACCGCGCGCTGCCGCAAGTGGATGGCACAATTGCGCTCAGCGGCCTCGAACACGAAGTCACCGTCGCAAGAGATTCTCGCGGCGTTCCGCATATCACCGCGCAATCAAAGCAGGATCTTTATTTCGCGCAGGGTTACGTAATGGCGCAGGACCGTCTGTGGCAGATGGACGTGTTGCGCCGCGCTGCCTCGGGCGAACTGTCTGAAATTTTTGGCGCCGCAACCGTTGCGGTTGATCGCCGTTTCCGCGTGCTGGG
>DASTCZ010000376.1:0-7594 GCA_035710585.1 Candidatus Acidiferrales bacterium
CTTCACCTGCAGCATCTCGCGAATGTGCGCCTCGCTGCGGTCGTTATAGGCGTAGCCCCACAGAGCCTTCCACGCCGCGAGAATTTGCGGATTTTCGGGCCGCGCCGGAGTGGGCAGCACGGTCGGCTCCAGCGGATCGCAGGGAAGTGCGTCAAACTCGTCATCGCGTTCGCCCGCGGCGACAAGCTTCGGCGGGTGCGAATGATTATCAATCGCGCGTATGTTTTGAATCTCCTTGATGAGAGCGGGATCGGGAGTCTGCGCGAGGGTGGCGCCCGCGACGCTGCAACTGACGAAGAGCATCAAGATGAGTCGATTCAAACGGAAGTCCTCCATTTCACATAGGCGTAGGAGTCTCGGCAGCAGGAAGTGTTCTATAACACGGGTGCGGTCGCCTCGCGAGTCGATTCGCGCTAAAATTCCCACTACGCGCCCGTAGCTCAGCGGATAGAGCGTGTGCCTCCGGAGCACAAGGCCAGGAGTTCAAATCTCCTCGGGCGCGCCAGAAAGTCGTGCATTCCGTCTATATCTTGCGTAGCCACGCCACTGGCCAGCATTACACTGGCTCGACATGCGATCTTTCCCGTCGCCTCGATCAACACAACCAGGACAAACGCGTTTCGACGAAACATCGCGGACCTTGGGAATTGGTTCACCACGAGCAGTTCGCAACGCGAGGGGAAGCGATGCGCCGTGAGCGTTACTTCAAGACGGGCAAGGGACGTGATGAACTCCGAGGTCTCCTTTCTTCAGGTACCCGCCCGTAGCGCAGCGGATACAGGTCGCCGCGGCGACCCTCCGGAGCACAAGGCCAGGAGTTCAAATCTCCTCGGGCGCGCCACACGTTTCAAATTCATATACGAAATGGACTCGGCCTCGTGGCTTTACTGCGCAGGGTCGCTTGCATTGTTATGAGACAAAGGTGCTCTTCCCAGCGAAACGAAGGCTCCGACCGTTACGACGTGGTTTAGGAGGCCGAAAAGTTTAGAATTGTCGCTTGGCATCAACACAGAACTGAATTATGGCGAAACCAATTCTGCTGAGTGTGGACGACGACTCCGACGTTCTACGGGCAATCGAGCGCGATCTGCGGTCGAAGTACGGTGCTGAATACCGTGTGATAGGAAGTGATTCTCCCGAGGGAGCGCTCACCCTTCTGAAACAGCTGAAAGTGCGCAATGACAGCGTGGCTCTGCTACTCGCTGACCAGCGCATGCCGCGCATGGAGGGGGTGGAATTTCTACGAGAAGCCATGGAGATCTTCCCCGGTGCGAAGCGCGCATTGCTCACAGCGTACGCAGACACGAACGCCGCAATCAGCGCCATCAACAATGCCAGCATCAACTATTTTTTCTTGAAACCGTGGGATCCTCCTTCGGAGCACCTCTATCCGCAACTAGATGATTTGCTCGATGACTGGCAAGCTTCCTTCCGTCCGACATTTCAAGGAATACGCGTGCTCGGCACTCGCTGGTCGCCAAAATCGTACGAGTTGCGGGACTTCCTCGCACGCAACCATGTGCCGTATCAATGGATCGATGTCGAAGTTTCCGCCAATGATCCGGAAACAAAGCGTCTCCTAGAAGCTCTGGGGCCGGAGGCGACGAATCTCCCTGTGGTGCTTTTCCCTGATGGGACGAAGCTTCTTGAGAGTGTGCCCGCGGATGTTGCGCAAAAGGTCGGGTTGCGGACGCGTGCCCAAACAAGCTTTTATGACTTGGCGATTGTGGGTGGGGGGCCGGCCGGTTTGGCCGCTGCCGTTTATGGAGCCTCGGAAGGTCTGCATACAGTGATGATCGAGCGGGAGGCGCCCGGCGGACAGGCTGGGATGAGCTCTCGCATCGAGAACTATCTTGGATTTCCCACCGGGCTTAGTGGAGGTGATCTAGCGCGGCGCGCCGTAGTTCAAGCCCAGCGCTTTGGGGTGGAAATCCTGGCGCCGCAGGAAGCTGTTGACGTCCGAACGGAAGGGTCTTACCGAATCATCAAGCTGGCCGATGGGAGCGAGATCTCATGTCACGCGCTGATGATCGCGACTGGAGTCCAGTGGCGGCGCCTGGAAGCTCCGGGAATAGATAGATTGCAGGGCGCAGGAATTTACTATGGTGGCGGCGCCGCGGAAGCTCTGTCGTACAAGGGCGAAATCGTCTATGTGGTCGGTGGCGCGAATTCGGCTGGTCAAGCCGCGATGAACTTCGCCAGATACGCTGAGCGCGTCGTTATTCTGGTCCGCGGCGAATCGCTCTCCAGCACCATGTCGCGATACTTAATCGACCAGATTCAAGAGACGCCTAACATCCAGCTGTGGTCGCACGCCAGCCTGGCGGAGGCGCATGGCGAAACACACCTGGAGGAAATTTCGGTGCTTTGCTCCGACACCAACAAGGTCGAGCGGGTGCCGGCGACTGCGATGTTTATCTTCATCGGAGCACTGCCGCGCACAGAGTGGCTGGCGAATCTCGTCGAGCGGGACGAGCGCGGTTTCCTTTTGACCGGTCCTGACCTGATGCGCGATGGTCAACGTCCGAAGGGATGGGCCCTCGACCGAGATCCGTTCTTGCTTGAGACAAACGTGCCCGGCATCTTCGCCGTGGGCGACGTGCGCCATGGCTCCATAAAACGAGTAGCGTCGGGCGTTGGAGAAGGATCAGTCGCGGTGCAATTCATTCACCAGTATTTAAGCAAGGTTTAAATGGTCGAGAAATCAGAATTACTTCGCGTTCCAGCCTTCGCTGATCTTCCCGATGATCAGATCTCCTGGTTCCTCTCCAATTCGCAGGAAATACGTGTGGCGGCCGGAGATGTATATATCCGCCAGGGCGATCCGGCAGACTGGATGTTCGTGATTATCGAAGGCCAATTTCAGTGGCGAGGCGAATTCGGAGGCGACGCCGTCGTATTGGCGGCAAAGCCTGGCGACGTCACCGGGGTGTTGCCATTCTCCCGGATGAAGCAGTTCACCGTAACGGGGGTCGCTGTCACCGACGGCCGAGTTCTCAGATTCCCAGCATCACGATTACCCGAGCTTGTGCAAAAGATGCCGGAATTGACTACGCGGCTGGTTGGTTTGATGTCCGACCGCATCCGTGAAATGACTCGCTTCGAACAACAGCGGGATCGGCTGGCTTCTCTCGGGAAGCTCTCGGCGGGACTCGCACATGAACTCAATAATCCGGCTTCCGCTGCGAAACGCGCGACCAGCCAATTGCGCGACATCTTAAAGAAAATTAGAGACGCGAGTCTCGAGTTAGGAAGACGTGAGCTCACGTCCGTCCAGAAATCGGAAATCGAGAAACTGGAAGCTTCCTTCACCCAACAGGACGTAATTCCGCCGGATGCGCTCACGATGAGCGACCTGGAGGATCAGATCGATTCTCTGTTGCGTAGTCATGGGCAGAATGACTTGTGGCAACTTGCGGCCGACCTCGCCCGACGCAATATCAAACCGGAAGTTCTTGAGTCGTTGTTCGCGAACCTCGACGGGGACACCGCTAGAGCTGCTCTGGTCCGCATCGCGGCCTCGGCGGAGGTCGCCGGTCTCTTGAACGAAATCGAAAGCAGCACCTCGCGGATCTCGGATCTGGTCGGCGCAATCAAGGAATACACGCACATGGACCAGGCGCCGGTGCAAAACGTGGACATCGTAAAGAGCCTCGAAACCACGCTTACGATCCTGAATTACAAGCTGAAACAAGGGGTTGCGGTGCAACGCGACTATGTGCGTGTCCCCCTTCTCGTCAATTCGTTTGGGAGCGAGCTCAACCAGGTCTGGACGAACGTCATTGATAATGCGATTGACGCGATGCACGGAAAAGGCGAACTTCGCGTTCGAACTTTCCGCGACGACCGTTGCGCTGTGGTTGAAATTGGCGATAACGGTCCTGGAATACCTCAAGAAGTGCAGCCCCACATCTTTGAGCCTTTTTTTACCACCAAAGGAGTCGGGGAGGGCACGGGTCTAGGCTTGGACACGGTCCAGCGAATTGTGAAAAAGCACAGGGGGAGCATTCAGGTGACTTCGAAGCCGGGTGACACGCGCTTTCAAGTGTGGCTCCCGTTGGCGGAAAACCTGACTTAGGACGCCGCAGCGCGCTACGCGAATCCTTTTGCGCGCATGTAGAACTCGATGTACTCCTTCGGCGTCGACGTCGCGATCATCTTCGCGACGGACGTGAGCTCGAGATCATCGAGCTTCTTGAATTGGATACAGCACTGCCCCATATCGAGCCACTTCCCCGCTTTCTCGAATGCATCAACGAGCAGCTTCACGGGGAACGGCGTTGTGTACTTGCCATTCGAGGATAGAGGAACTCGCACATACGAATCTACTCGTGTCGAAGGGCGATGAGCGGATCGACGCGCGTGGCGCGGTGCGCGGGTACGAAACACGCGAGCAAAGTCGTGGCGGCCAGGAGCGCAGCGATCGTCATAAACGTGAGCGGATCGGTCGGCTTCACCGAGAACAGCATGGATTGGATGAATCGAGTCAGCAGCACCGAGCCGACGAGTCCGGCGGCGAGTCCGAGAAGTATGGTCGCAATTCCCTCGCCCAAGGCCATGCGCAGGATGTCCGCGCGCGTAGCGCCGAGCGCGATGCGAATTCCAATTTCGTTCGTGCGACGGCTGAAGGTGTAAGCCATCACTCCATAGATTCCGATTGAGGCGACCAGCAGAGCGATACCCGCGAACACGGCGAGCAGCTCAAGCGCGAAGCGGCGCTCGGCGAGAAATCCGGAGACGATTTCCTCCATCGTGCGTACCTGAAAGACGGGAATATTCGGATCGAGCGCCAAAACTTCGCGGCGGATTGCGTCGCCGAGCGCGCGCGGATCGGCGGAAGTGCGGACATAGATTACTGCATCGTAGGGCGGGGCTTGCAGAAACGTCCGAAAGATGTGTGGAGCGTTGGGCGTGTCCACGCCGGCGAACTTCATATCGCCGACGACGCCGACGATAGTCCGCCACGGGTCCGGCGCTACGACGAGGTTGGACTGAACTCCGATGTTGAGACGGAGGCGTTTGCCCACGGCGTCCCCGGGCGAATTGGGCCAGTACGTGCGCGCGAACGTCTCGTCCACGATCACGGCGAAGGAGCTTTTTGGGTTGTCGGAATCGCTGAAGAAACGCCCGGCGATGAGCGGCGTCTTGAGCACGGCGAAATACCTGGGCGAGACGTGCGAGGCCTCGGCCGCCGGCGGATGATCCATGTCCGCTTGGCGGTCTTCAATGCTGAATGGCACCAGATTGTGCTGTTCGTCCATGGGCAGGCTGCGGTTGGATCCGAGCGAGGCTCCTTCTATGCCGGGGAGCGCGGACACGCGACGCAAAATCTCCTGATAGAACGCGTCGCGCATTTCATTCGTGGGGTATTTGTTCAACTTCGGATCGTTGGTGAACGGAATCCAGAGTTTGGCGGTGAGGAGTCCATGGGGCTCAAAGCCGGGGCGGACTGCGACGATGCGTTGGAAACTTCGCAGCAAAAGTCCGGCGCCGATGAGCAGCACAAGCGAGAGCGCAATTTCCGTGGCGACGAGCATTCGCGAAAGGCGGTGATGCCGCTTCGAGGAGCCGGCGCCGGTGGCGCCTTCGCGAAGTGCGATCACATGGCTCGCGCGCGTCGTTTGCAGCGCCGGAGCAAGACCGAATACCACCCCTGTGGCAATCGCGAGGACCAGCGCAAAGATCAGCACGCCGGGGTCGAGACGCACCTCGCTCATGCGCGGCAGATCGGCCGGAGCAAAACGCAGCAGGAAGCCCTTGAACGCGAACACAGCAACGAGCGCGGCGGCTCCAGCGAGAACCGAGATTAAAACGCTTTCGGTGAGAAGCTGCGTGATGAGCCGTCCGCGCCGCGCGCCGACGGACAAGCGAATGGCGATCTCGCGCTGCCGCGCCGAGCCGCGCGCGAGCAGCAGGTTTGCAAGATTCACGCACGCGATGAGCAGCACGAAGCCGACCGCGCCGAAAATCACCAAGAGTTCAGTTCGGACGTCGCCGACCAGAGCCTTTTGCATCGGAACGAGACGAACTCTCCAGCGCTGCGCCGCGGGATAGGCGTCGGGGTATTGGCGAGTGAGCCGCGCGACGAGAGCTTCGATCTGCGATTGCGCCTGCGCAAGCGTGAGCCCTGGCTTGAGGCGTGCAACCGCGCCAGATTGGAACCGATACGAACGCACCGGTGGGATGGGAAACGGGTACCCGGAGAAACCTGCGGTGTTCCAAACGTCCGGGCCGCCGAAGGATAGCGTGCGGCCGGGATGACGGAAACCGGGCGGCATGATGCCGACCACTGTGTAAAGATCAATATCAATTCCGATTTTTTTTCCGATGACCTTTGGGTCGCCGCCGAATTGGCGATGCCAGAAGGCGTCACTGATGACGACGGCGTCGGCGAAGCCGGGGACATTATCGGCGTCGTTGAAGACGCGGCCAAGCTCCGGCGCGATGCCGAGAATGCTGAAGTAGTTCGGACTCACGGTCATGATCTCGATGTGCTCGGGATGATCGCCGCCGGTGAGATTGACATTGCCGCCGCCATCGGGAGAAAGGCCGGCGAACACACCGGAGCGTTCGAGATCCCACTGCTCGGGGATGGACATGCCCACGTCAGACGCCTCGGAGCCGTCGAGGTCGTCGTAGATGCGAACGAGTTCCGCAGGGTGCGGAAACGGCAGCGGACGCAACAACACGGCGCGGATGACGGAAAAGATGGCGACGTTGGCGCCGATGCCGAACGCGAGCGTGAGCACGGCGATTACGGTGAACCCTCGATTGCGCCGCAACATGCGCGCGCCGAACCGGAGGTCCTGCAAGAAAGATTCCAGCACGTTTGCCCGCCTAGTTTCGCGGCACTCCTCGCGCGTGGATTGCAAAGCGCCGAATTCGAGGCGCGCGCGGCGCTCGGCTTCCGCGGCACTCCCTCCGATTCTCTGCCGCTCAAGATCGCGCGCACGCGCTTCGACGTGGAAGCGGAGTTCGGCGTCCATCTCGGCGTCGGTACGCGCGCGGAAGAAGGTGGCGCGGAACAAAGACCGGAGGCGGCGAATGAGTTTCATGGATGGCAGCAGCTTCGTTAATTAATTCTTAGATCTCTTCGGACGTCGTTTTCATAATTCCCGTGATGACCTCGGTCATGCGATTCCACTCGTCGGCTTCATTTTGCAGACGGCGCTTTCCGGCCGCAGTGAGCCGGTAAAATTTCGCGCGGCGATTATTCTCCGACTCGCCCCATTCGCTGGCGATGAAACCCTCGTGTTCAATACGGTAGAGCGCCGGGTAAAGCGAGCCCTGCTGAATTTCGAGGGTTCCGCGCGAAATCTGCTGGATGCGGAGAAGTACGCCGTAGCCGTGCAGCGGCCCGAGAGAGACCGCCTTGAGAATGAGCATTTCAAGCGTGCCGCGAAGAAGATCGACTTGCTTTGCGAGATCGCGGGCCGCGAGTTTTGTGGACTTATCCATGAAAAAGAGGGTGTCTCCTAGTTCAGCTAGGAGAGTAGGCGTGTTCTCCTAGATTGTCAAGGAGAAAGAAATTGCTTCCTCGACTCTGCTGGCCAAACGATGCTCAGGGCGGTTCAGAATGAAGTTATGCCCGCCC
>DASTCZ010000377.1:0-2069 GCA_035710585.1 Candidatus Acidiferrales bacterium
ACGCTTCTGAGAAACGCGCAGAAGACGCTGCCGCTCGATTCGACAAAGCCGCTGCGGCTGCTGGTGCTGGCCGTGTCGGGCGATTCGGATGCGTATCCGGCGCTCGATTTTGAGCGCGAGATCCGGCCGCGCGCGGATGCGCTGACATTTATTCGCACGGACACGAAATTTGAGCCGGCGTCGGGGATTCAACTGCCGTCCCCTGACAGCTATGACGCGGCGATCGCGGCGATTTTCGTGCGCGTGGCGGACCGGAAAGGCTCGGTCGGGCTGCCAGACGATCAGGTGGCGCTGGTCGAAAAACTACTCGCGGGAAAAAAAACTACGGTGGTCGCGTGTTTTGGAAGTCCGTACATCATTGAACGCTTTCCGAAGGCGCAGACGTGGCTGGCGGCATTCAGCACGATGGACGTGGCGCAGATCGGCGCGGTGCGCGCGATGTTTGGTGAAGTGGCGATGGGCGGCGAGCTTCCAGTGAGCATTCCGGACGCGAAGCCGCCGCTAAAGATCGGCGCGGGAATCAAGATTGCGGCAAATCCGATGACGCTCGCGGCGATCGATTCCGCGGAAAGCGCGAAATTGTCGCGGGCGTACGCGTTGCTCGATGGCGGCGTGGCGGACGGCGCGTTTCCGGGAGGAGTGATTGCGGTTGGGCATAACGGAACCTTTGCATCGCATGCATTTGGGCGGCTCACGTACGACACGAAATCGGCGAAGGTAATGGCTGACACGGTTTACGATGCTGCTTCGCTGACGAAGCCGGTGGTAACGACGACGCTGGCGGCGCAATTTGTGGAAGCGGGCCGGATGCAACTCGATGCGCCGATCAGTGTGTTGCTGCCGGAATGGTTGACGGCCGCGAAAGACAAATCGAGCGCGCAGATTGACTGGCGGAAACGCGTGACGTTGCGAAATCTGCTGACGCATACGAGCGGGCTGCCCGGACACGTGGATTATTTCGCGAATTCGAAGTCGGAGCACGACATCGTCGAGCGGGCGATTACGGAGCCGTTGATGTATGAACCCGGCACCAAATCGGAATATTCCGATCTCGATTTCATGTTGCTGGGAGAGATGATCGAGCGTCTGACGGGGCGCACGCTCGATTCGCTGGCGGCGGAGAAAATCTTCGCGCCGATCGGGATGCGAGACACTTCGTTTAATCCTTCGGCAAAAATGAAGAGCAGGATTGCGCCGACGGAAAACGATACCGCCTTCCGGAAGGAGCAGGTGCGCGGCGAAGTCCACGACGAGAACGCGTGGGCGATGGGTGGAGTCGCCGGCCACGCGGGACTGTTCACCACTGCGGGAGATTTGGCGGCGTTCGCACAGATGATGCTAAACGGCGGAATTTACGCGCATCACCGCGTGCTGCGCCGCTCCACCGTCGAAGACTTTACGGAAGCGCAGGCAGTGAGCGCGAAGGCCCGGACGCTGGGATGGATGGCGCCGACGGAGAATTCATCGAGCGGGCGTTATTTTTCGGCGGAAAGCTTCGGCCACACTGGATTCACGGGAACTTCGCTGTGGATCGATCCAAAGAAAGATTTGTTCGTGGCGCTACTGACGAATCGAGTCTACCCGACGCGTGAGAACGACAAGCTCGCGAAACTACGGCCCGCGATTCACGACGCCGTGGTTGAAGGGCTTGGGCTGAAGTGAAGGAGCGCGCCACCGAGCAGCGGAATTCGCGGACGCGCGGGCTCGATTTGCGTTCGACGCGGGAAATCGTTGCGGCGATCAATCGCGAGGACGCAACCGTGGCGAGAGCCGTGGGGCGGGAGCTGGGCGCGATCGCAAAGGCCGTGGACGCGATGGCGAATGCGCTAGCGAAGGGCGGGCGCGTTTATTACGTGGGCGCGGGAACGAGCGGGCGACTTGCGACGCTCGACGCAGCGGAACTGCCGCCTACGTTTGGGATTTCGCGACATTCGGTGCAAGCGATTATCGCCGGCGGAAAACGCGCGCTGACGGAAGCTGTGGAAGGAGCGGAAGATTCCGCGGAGCAAGGCGCGGCCGATTTGGACGCGCGAGGAGTATCGAAGCGCGATGTGGTGGTGGGCATCGCT
>DASTCZ010000378.1:0-4070 GCA_035710585.1 Candidatus Acidiferrales bacterium
AGCTCACGCCTCGAAAACCTGGGGCCGCATACCTGATCGCAACCGCCTGCGGTCTTGGCTATTTGAAGCCAGCTCCGGGCACCTGGGGCTCTCTCGCTGGCGTTGCGATTTCGATCGCACTTGTCCGGAGCGGCTTGGATCGCAGCGCCTATTTCTCCCTCGAGTTACTTCTGCTGTTTGCATTTGCCGCTGCAGGCGTCGCCGCCGCAACTCAGGTCGCGCGCCACAGCGGCAAGAAGGATCCGCAGTTTGTCGTCATCGATGAAGTTTCAGGGCAGCTGATCGCGCTGTCCGCGCCTTGGGTGGTGCTAAACTGGAAAAGCTGGTGCGCGGGTTTTATACTTTTTAGAGTTTTCGATATCTGGAAACCGTTTCCCGCGCGGCAGGCTGAATCGTTGCCCGATGGCTTGGGCATCATGGCAGACGATTGGATCGCAGGAATTTACGCGGCCGCAGTCCTTTCGGTTTTGCAGCACTTCCTTTTCCGCCGGTGACTCAAGATCAAGATGGCACAAAGTCTGGCAAGCATCACCTCACCCCACATTGAGCGAGTCGTCCCCGCTGCCGCAATTCCTGGCGGTGAAATGACGATCTACGGCAGCGGATTCGCCTCCGGAAATCATTCGCGGCCCGTCGTGCGGTTCGGCGCCGCGAACGCCGACGTGCTCTTTCATTCGTCGAGATACTTAATCGCTCGAGTTCCCGAAAATGCCGAGGGCACTGTGCATGTCGAGACAAGTTCGGGCGAAAGCGGACCGCATCCGGTGTCCATCGGCAGGATGATTGCGGATAATCTTCATCCGGTGGCAAATCCCGCAGTCGATGTGGAAGGAAATATCTTCGTCACGTTCAGCGGGCAGCGCGGAAAGCGCGTGCCCGTTTCGTTGTATCGCGTAACGGCGAATTTTGACGTCAAACCCTTCACAACTTCCCTCATCAATCCGAGCGGTCTTGCTCTGGATCGCCAAGGGGTTTTGTACGTCACGTGCCGTAACGACGGAACGGTCTATCGTGTGACGAGTGATGGCCGCGCCGAGCTCTATATCGAGGGCATGGGAATCGCCACCGGAATCACTTTCGATCACGCTGATAACCTCTACGTCGGCGATCGCAGCGGCACAATATTCAAAATCGATCGCGAGAAGCAGATCTTTGTTTTCGCCACGCTCGAGCCCTCGATCGCGTTTTACCATCTTGCCTTCAGCCCGACCGGCGACCTCTATGTTTGTGGACCCACGACGTCTAGTTTTGATCGCATCGTTCGAATTTCTCCAAACGGAGAGACGAGCGTGTTTTTCCGGGGACTCGGCCGTCCGCAAGGGATGGCCTTCGATCGCGGAGGGAATCTCTACGTTGCGGCATCAGTGGGCGGCCGCCGTGGGGTCGTTCGCATCACGCCGGACGCAAACGCGGAGCTGGCGCTGACCGGCTCGGACGTCGTGGGTCTCGCGGTAATGCCTGCGCATCGCGCTTACATCACGACGAGCAGCGCGCTCTTCAGCGTGGATTGGGACGTTGATGGATTGCCGCTGCCGGTCGGCGCGACCCACTAGGCGCAATTGATGAGAGCGGAGATCATCGCGGTCGGCTCAGAACTACTTACCCCCGATCGGATCGACACGAATTCACTCTTCCTCACCGCTGAACTCAACAAGATCGGGATTCAAGTAGTTCATAAATCCGTTGTAGGCGATTCCGCGGGGGATCTGCACCAGGCGTTCTCACAAGCTTTGGATCGCGCGGACATCGTCATCTCAAGCGGTGGCCTCGGTCCGACAGAAGATGATTTGACGCGCGAATCCGTCTCCGAATTGCTCGGCCGCAGACTGGAATCAAATCTCGAAGTCCTTCACGCGATCCAAGACCGCTTTGCGCGCATGGGTCGGCAGATGGCCGAAGTAAATAAGCGCCAGGCGATGGTGCCGGAGGGCGCCACTCCGCTCGAGAATTTGCGCGGCACGGCTCCCGGCCTTTGGATCGAAGCGCGCGACCGTGTTCTGATTCTGCTCCCTGGGCCGCCCGACGAACTCCAGGCAATGTTTGCCCGCCAAGTGGCGGAGCGCTTGATGCGGCGCAGCGGCGGCGTTCGCCTCTTCACTCGCGAGCTCCGTACCACGGGCATGGCGGAGTCTGATTTGGACGAACGCATCAAGCCGATTTACCTGCCGCTGGAAAATATTGCGACGACGATTCTCGCCGGAGGAGGCGAGATTCAAGTTCATCTGCGTATGTGGAGCGAGGATGCGCAGCAAGCGAACCACACGCTCGATGGAGTTGCGCAACAGATTGCAGCGGCGTTGGGCGATCACGTGTTTTCGAGCAATGGACAGACGCTTGAAGAGGTCGTCGCTGGTGCTTTGGTGAAAAACAATGAAACGATTTCAACGGCGGAGAGTTGCACGGGCGGCCTCTTGGCAGAGCGGCTCACGCGAATTCCGGGAAGCTCGAATTATTTTTTGGGCGGCGTGGTGAGTTATAGCAACGAGCTGAAAACCGCGTGGGCGAGTGTGCCGGACGAAATCATCCAATCTCGCGGCGCGGTGAGCTCCGAAGTCGCCGTTGCGCTCGCGGTAGGAATTCGCCGCAGCACGGGCAGCAGCCTGGGAATCGGCATCACTGGAATCGCCGGACCAGCGGGCGGCACGCCGGAAAAACCGGTCGGACTCGTTCACATCGCTTTAGCCGACGGATCGGAAGCCAAGGAGCGGGCCTTGAAATTCACGGGCGACCGGAATCGCATCCGCTGGTCTGCGTCTCAATCGGCTCTGGATATGGTGCGCCGGTATTTCTTGAATTGCGGCGGCACGCAAAAATCGACAAGAAATTGAGTTCACGATGAGGCTCTTCGTCGCCATCGATCTCAGCGACTCGGTGCGGGAAGCAATCGCGACTTTCGTGCAAAAAATGCGTGCGGCGTGCCCGTCGGCGAAGTGGGCGCGCGTCGAGGGGCTTCACGTCACACTGAAATTTATTGGCGAAGTGAAAGAGCCGGTGATCAGCCAGATCGCCGATGCGCTCGCAGAAGTGCACGCTTCGAACCCAGTGGACCTCAACGTGTGCGGCACGGGCTTCTTCCCTTCCTCAAAACGGCCCAGAGTATTTTGGGCAGGAATGCAAGCATCGCCGAACCTTGCTTCCATCGCGTTGGACATCGATGCGCGGCTCGAGCCGCTTGGAATTGTGCGCGAAACTCGCGAATTCAAGCCTCACCTCACGCTGGCGCGTTTTGATTCGCCGCGCGGGCTGGAGCCGCTCCATCAAGCCTTGCAATCAGCCGGCGAACCTAACTTCGGCTCGATCCGCACTTGCGAATTCCGGCTGTATCGAAGCGAACTAATGCACGGCGGCGCGCGATACACTCCGCTCCGCACATTCTGCTTCGCGTCCGAGGCCGCCGCGTGACGCCCGAAAACTTGAACCGCTATTGGTGGCTCGCGCTGGCAGCGTATTTCCTGGGTTCAATTCCCTTCGGTTACTTAATCGCGCGTATGAGTGGCATTCGCGACATTCGCGCGGAGGGCAGCGGAAATATTGGCGCGACAAATGTGGCTCGCACGGCCGGTGCAGCCGCGGGCGTGGCTACGCTCCTTCTTGACGCGGGCAAAGGTGTCGTAGCGGTTTGGCTCGCAGCCGCGCTCACGGACCATGATGCGACGTGGATGGTTGTGGCGGCCGTCGGTGCCGTTCTCGGCCACACGTTTCCGCTGTGGCTCGGCGGTCGAGGGGGACGCGGAGTGGCAACTGCGGCGGGCGCGTTCTTACTGATTTGCTGGCCGGCAGTCGGGGCGGCTCTCGCGATTTGGCTCGTGGTTTTGGCGGCCTGGCGTTACGTCTCGCTCGCGTCAATTTTTGCGGCGGCTGCGCTGCCTGCCTTTACGTTTTTCCTCTACGCTCCAGGACACATGCCCGGGCGGCCGATCGCCATCGGCACCGTTCTCGTCTCTCTAATCGTGATCTTGCGGCATCGAGACAATATTGCAAGGCTCGTCGCTCACGAGGAGCCGCGGTTCGGACAACGCAGCTCGTGAAGGCATGAAAAAAATCGCCATCATCGGAGGCGGCAGCTGGGG
>DASTCZ010000379.1:0-3855 GCA_035710585.1 Candidatus Acidiferrales bacterium
AAATCCGTCAGGAGTATTCATCAGGCCGATACGCATCGGCCCACCCGAATTCACCTGCACCAGCTTGATTGACGCGACTTCGAATTCCAGCTGCGGAGCCTTGTCCAGCAGCTCCTGCGTGGTCTGCGCCATCGCGGCTCCCGCCGCAAGGCCAATTGCAATCGTCACCGCCGCAATACTCAACGCGCTCTTTCGCACACTCGTCCTCACTCGCCGGGCGAAGCGCCGCCCACTCTCAACGCAAATTGTTTGCATGTAACACGCCCCTGTGCAGATAGACGCACGCCAAAGTCACTCGTTTCACCAGTAAGTCGCCATTTCGCCCTAAGGATCCTGGTCTGCTGCCGCTGCAACATACACGACGCGTTTACCGCTAAATCGAAACTCCGGCCAGCGTTAATTCGGACTCGGCTTCTCCAAGTGATCGATAATGAGGACCTCGACTGGTGCCTTGCCTTTCTCGACCGTCAGACCCAGATCGCTCCTCAATGCAGCAGGAAGCAAGGGCGCGCTAAATTCACCCTTGGGGACGCCTTGGTCCGGCATGAACACAACGTCATAGTCAAAAGTCCCCGGGATGCCGGTGGCATCCACCACCGGACCGTGCAGTTCGCCTTCCAGCGATTTAGCCAATTGCGCCACAGTCACACCCTTTCCTAGCAGATGAGAGCCGTCCTCCCCGAGGACGATCGCTGCGCGCCCCTGCCTGAGCACCACGGCCTTGTCATCAACGGTCGTCTTATAGTCGCTCGCGGCCGAGGATTTGAGCTTTGGCCCACTCTTCGCGATTTTGAGCACGTACACTTGGAGCTCCCTAGTTTCGCGATGAACCTTCAGCTTGAACCGTTCTTCGAGCAGAGATTGAAACATCTGACGAACTTCGTCGTCGGATGATGAATTATCCACTTTCGCGTCGATGTCGTACCAGTTCCAAGGTTCAGGAAGGCGCGGATTTCCGACCATCTGATAACCAGAGACATGGTAGGCGTACAAGATGAGGCTCGCGATCTGGCAGTTGTGCAACTGAACGTGATCGCCGGAACGCGCCGGAAGAAATTCGGCGGGTCCGTTCGTGGTGTTTACTTTAACAGAGGCCACTTCAAACCGGGGCTTTACCGATGCTTGGGCGCGCAAAGGAGGCGCAATCCCGGCGCCGCCTCCGAGGATCGCAGCAGCGAATACTGCGGCGCTGACCGCGCTCAATCTCACGCCTCTCTGAGTTACCGAAGATCGATTAGTTCGTCTCATTTACCTCTGCTAATTCCCCGACGGCCTCTCGATGTGCACGATCACGATTGTGTCCACCGGCCCTTTTTTTGCCTCAAGCTTCAGCCCCAATTGCTCCTGCAGTGCAGCAAATAGCGAAGGCCCCGAATCGTCCACGGGCTGCACGCCTGCGCCTCCTTCGCTACGGTCAGCGCTTTTTTCCTGACGATCGGCTTCTCTTTGCCGGCTCCACTTCATCGTGAAATCGTATTCTCCCGTTAGCCCCGTCTCGTCGACAGCTTTTCGCCCCTCGAGTTCCGGCTGCCGGGAAAGCACTTCAGCCCACGCCATCAGTTTTTCTCCATATACTGTCGCGACGGAATCGCGTCCGTTCCCGCTCGTGCTCGTCCCACGCTGCGGTTGCCCGGCATTGCTGGCTGAATTCGTTCCCGCGGTACTCACGGGAGGCAATTTCGTCGGTGAAAATTTGATTCCGCCCTTCGCCACCACGAGCGCGAAAATCGGCAACTCCTTCGTCTCGTGCGCCACTTTCATATGGAAGCGGTCCGCCAGCAATCTCTGAAAAAGCAACCGGTACTGCGCGGTCTCCTGTTCCGGTGGCAGCTTCGCAAGTGCCTCTGCGGCGGCATCATCCATCTTCGCGTTTATGTCGTAGAAATCCGAGCTTACCCAATCCGGCGCACCGGAAATTTGATATTCCGCTATTCCGTAGGCGCGCAGAATTAAACTCTTTGTCGTAATGTTCACGGCAACAAATCTGCCGTGGTCGTAATCGGTGTGGTGGCTTCCGCTTCCAGTGCGGTTCGGCTTAATCAACGCCACTTCGAACGAAGGCTGCGCCTGAACGTCCTGTCGCGGCGTCGGCACTGTGTGCGCCGTGCCAAACCGGACCAAAAGAAACATCGCGCCGGCTGCGACGATACCTGAGAAAAAAGCCTTATGTTTCACGGCAGACTCCTCCACGTTTCACCACCCTCCTATGGACGCACGCGAAGCCAGTCTGTTACTAGTCTCATCCCCCATCGACGCGAATCATTGGAAAGCGAGGGAACCCCTTAGAAAAGAGGGTAAACCAAAGCTCGGGTGGGACAATCGCCGTCGCAGCATTTAGCCCTCGCCGCAAAATGACTTGCTGCATATTCCGACGGCATCAATTATCCGAAGGCCTCTCCACCCTCTCGATCACAATAATCTCCACCGGTCCCTTCCCCGTTTCCAGCTTCAATCCAAGCTGCTCCTGAATCGCAGTAACGAGCGATGGCCCGCTCGCGTCGCTGACCGCAAGCGATGCGTCACCTCCGCTCGGTGCTAGCGCTACATGGTCGTCCGAGGTCCAATTCAGATCGAAATCGTATCGGCCCGTCAGCCCGGTCTTGTCGATCACGATTCGCCCGAGGCTGTTCGACAGCATCCCGACAAGATTACCTAGCTGCACGCCCTGCGCGTTCATCGTGAAGATTCCGCCGTGGGAGCTCGTGTGAGTCGATCCTCCCTTCTCATCCGGCTTCATGTCCTTGAGCTTCGGCCCGCTCTTCCCGATCACCAGAAAATAGACCGGCATCTCCTTTGTGTCATGGCGCACCGCCAGCTTCAACCTCTGTTCGAACAGCTTCTGCATCATCAGTCGCACTGCCTCGGTGCGCTCCTTTTCCGGAAGCTTCTTCAGCATGTCCGCCGTCGCGTCGTCCATCTTCGCGTCCACATCGTATCGCTCGGAATCGAGCCAACTCGGCGCCCCGGAAATTTGAAAAGGTTTTACGCCGTACGCGTTAATGACCATGTTCAGCAAGCTCACGTTTCTCGCTGTCAGCGCGTCCCCACCATTCGACCATGACGAACTTCCGCCGCCCTCCTTATTCACCTTGAACGATGCCACCTCGTACTCGAGATTGGTGGGCACCTCCACCGGCGTACTCGTCGCGGGCGTGGCACCGCTCGCGGTCGTGGCGCTCGTGGAGGCCGATTGTTGCGCTTGTGTCTGCGCAGAGGCTTGGGCTTGCCCTGCTTGCGGCGTACCTCCAGCCCAGCTCGCGGCCACGAAGATCGCAACTCCTGCCATAACCGAAACTGTCGCTGGCATCCGCCGGACGCATCCGCTATACCCGTGCCCGTTCCTTAACTCCCTGACGCGCCGTCCTCGCATATCTCCACTCCCAGTCGGCTTCGGCAGCTCTCCTTCATAAACAACTCCCGAAGCCCGCAGATGACACACCGTGTGTGGCCTTCGCGACCGCCGTGCCGAAAGCTTCAATCTATAGACGCCAGCCAGGCCTCCGCAGCTTTGCCAATTATCGAGGGGTGCCCCGCCCGCCGTGTTTGCGGGTGGGCTCGGCCTCGATCAAACCGCAATGACTGATCGCCCGGAGGGCACGGAATTGCCTCTCGAGTTTGAACAGACTAATCCTGCGCGAGGGAAAATTCTTTCCTATTTACTTTTCAATTAGTGTGTGCTAGAGTCATCGAACCCTTCAAGGTCAGGATTCTACACGGTTCACGAAGCTACATTCGACCCCGCGCGAAGCAGTATTCCCAAAATGGGCCGCCTGTATCTCCTTTGTTTTCTTCAAGGGTGTAGATTCTTGGAAGCTAAGCACAATGTTTTCTATGACTTCACCCAGAAGGGGGAGG
>DASTCZ010000380.1:0-4901 GCA_035710585.1 Candidatus Acidiferrales bacterium
TGCTCACGCAGGTCGATAACCAGGTGCGCGCATCGACGGGCGCGGGATCGATCACGGCATGGTTCGTGCCGAACGCGAAATTGCAAAATGCTTCGGAGTTGCAATCAGGGCAGGGCGATATTCTCGTGTACGTGCCGCGAAACGTTGCGCTGACAATCGACGCCACGGTCGAATCGCCTGGAGATCATCGCATCGAGGCGGATAGCACGCTTCCGCTGAAGGTGAAGTACGTGAACACAGCCGCGGGCAGGACGCTTCACGGCGAGTGCGCCATCAATGGAGGCGGTGAAGTTCTGCATCTGAAGACGATCTCCGGAAACATCCGCCTCCGCTCGGCAGATGCAATGCTGGCGCGGCAGCAAGCGTTGATCGATCAGCAATACCGGCAACAGATGGTGATTTTTCAGCAACAGCTGAGGCGATTGACGGAAGAAGACCCGGACCAAATCCGCCAGCAAATGGCGCAGGCAATCGCGGATTTGAAACGAGCGCAGGATATGGCTCGTGCAACGACGATTCAACAGTGGACAGCGCAGATGCCGGCGACTTCGGCGCTCGCGCCGCAAGCCGGCACTCCAGCGATGGCGGCGGCACCCGCGACCACGCCCGCACCGGAAACGTGGCCGGCCACGACTCCGCAGCCGCCTGAGTCGGGAACCGCGGACGTGTGGTGGATGAAGCTGAACGAAATCTGGTACGGCGGCGTGCGCGTAGATTATGACGAGCAACAGCGGCGAATCCTTCGCCCCGTTGCGCAGCCTGCGTATCCGGAAGTGGCGCGCGAGGCGGGCATCGAGGGCACGGTCGAGATGCGGGTGACGATCGATGAGCAAGGGAAAGTGATCGATATCCGGCTGCTCTCCGGCGAGCCGGCACTCGTGCAGGCGGCGATGAATGCCGTGCGGCAGTGGAGATATCGTCCGTACCTTGTCGATCGCAAGCCGGCGAAGGTCGTCACCGTCATCAGGCTCGAATTCAAATTGCAGTAGGGGTGTAGTTCGCAGGTCGGGTGCAAGTCCAAGAATCACGAAGCGCATCGCAATCAATGGAGCCAATGCGGCAACGCGTCCGCTCCGCAAAATATATACGCGAACCTTTTGGGCGCCTGGGTGGGCGCTCTTCGGGAGGGTCCGATGCGAAAGTGGCTGGCGGGCACGGCGTTTGCAATCCTGGCGCTATTTTCCGGTGCGGCGATTCAAGCCGCCGATCAGCAATGGACGAAGACATTTCCGCTCGCCGCGGGCGGATCGTTCGCGTTGGTGAATGTCAATGGTTCGGCCGACGTGCGCGGGTGGGACCGCGACTCGGTGGAAATTCGCGCAGTGAAGTCCGCGCGAAATCTGGAAGACCTGCAAAGAGTTTCCATCGAAGCGAAGGCGATGCCCGGACGGGTCGAGATCATTACGCACTATCCGGAAGAGGAAGGCGTGGATGTCGCGGTTGAGTTTCACGTGCGAGTACCCTCGCGGGTCACGCTTGAGCGAATCGTGACGGTGAACGGCAACGTGGATGTGGCAGGCGTTGAGGGCAAGGCAGTGCTTCACACCGTCAATGGGAACGTGAACGCGTTCAACTGCGCCGGCAGCTTCAGCGCGCGCACGACCAATGGAAACATTCGAGAAGAACTATTGGGATTCAATGCCGACGCGGCGCTTGAGACCGTCAACGGTTCCGTGATCATCGCTCTTCCCAAGACTGCCGGCGCGCAAGTGGAAGCGCAAAGCGTGAACGGCGAAGTTCGTACGGAGCTTTCGCTTTCGATGCTGAGCGGCTACGTGCCGGGAAAATTGGAAGGGAAGCTCGGCAACGGCGGGCCCGCGTTGCATTTGCACAGTGTAAACGGCGCGATCCAAATCGCGCAGCTGAAACCGACCGCTTGACGAGCGCACGGATTCTGCGCAGTTCTGGAGCGCCGTCACAACACTGGCTTCGCCGTCCCCGGCGCGTTGGCCAGCAATTCTATAGCGAGATTTTTCTATTAACTTGTACAGATAACAACGTACCGCTGCCGCTCACCGATTGCCGCGTCACACGTCGAAATTGGGCAGGAGGAGTGAACGCAATGACAAGGAACCAGTGGCTGGCGGTCGCCGTGACCGGCACGATGGCGCTCGGGGTGGGCGCGCTTTCCATCACGGCCCGCGCGCAGAGCCGCGACGATCAGTCCATCGACGAGCGCATCAGCGAAGCGCAGGAGCGCGCGCTGATTCGCGCAAACCGTGCGCTGCAGGAGGCGCAAGGCAAGCTCGAAGGAAATTATCTCAAGCAATACTCCAAACTCGATGCGGCGCAGATAAAGCTGGCCGAGAAGCTCGCGGCGCAAGCAGAGACAATCGGAGCGAGGACGCAGGAGAAAATGGCGGAGCTGCAAGCGCGGCTCGCTTATCTTCAGGATCAGGACGGCGGATGGGTCGCAGCGATGCCGCCGATGCCTCCCATGCCGCCGATGCCCGCGATGCCAAAATTCGACTTCGACCAGAACGCCATTTTTCAGAGTGATGATGGCTCCGGCCACCTCGGGATTTCGCCTGAGGATGTGAGCGCTGATCGCGCGAAGGATTTGAAGCTCAACGCTCCGCGCGGCGTCTACGTGAGCGAAGTGGAAGAGGACAGCCCGGCATCGAAAGCGGGTCTGAAGTCTGGCGACGTCATCACCGATTTCAACGGCCAGCATGTGGAAGGCGTCGTCCAATTCCGGCGCATGGTGCGCGAAACTCCTCCGGGACGGTCCGTGCAGATTACGGTTTGGCGTGACGGCCGATCGCAGAACGTCACCGCGACTCTCGACGAGGGCGGTACAAGTTCGATGATCCTGCGGGCCATTCCAAGAGTCAAAGTTGCCCCCACTCCTGCGCCTCGCGCGTTTGCCTACTCGATGCCTGAGGGTACGATCAACAATTTCTTCTCCATTGGGCCGACTCCGACGCTTGGAATTTCGGGCGAGGATCTGGAAGGGCAGCTCGGCTCCTACTTCGGCGCTCCCGATGGCGAAGGAATTCTCGTGCGGGAAGTGATGGAGGATTCTCCGGCTTCCAAGGCGGGCATGAAGGCGGGCGACGTGATCACCAAGATCAATGGCGATCGCGTGCGCAACCTCGGCGAAATGCGCGAAAAGCTCCGCGACAAACGCGACGAAAAAACGATTCAAGTGACCGTGCTGCGCAAAGGTGCGGAGCAGACGCTCACCGTCGAACCGAAAAAGCCGCAGACGCGCACGATCACCCGCGGACGCTCCATCTCCATGTAACGCTGCTGCATAACGCCAATCCCGGGAGCCCGGCGCCGAGTTGAAGTACAATGGCGCCGGGCTTTTTTGTTTGCGAATCGGCGCGCGGGGCGGGCTCACTCCCGCCCACAAGTTTTTTCGCGCCGCAATTTTGGGCCTGAGAGGCAGGGAAGATGCCCGTCGTTTCGATCGCTGATGTGGGGAAACACGAAGGGCAGGAAGTCACCATTCGCGGCTGGCTCTATAACTTGCGCGAATCGGGCAAGCTGCTTTTTCCTCAACTGCGCGACGGGACCGGCCTGATTCAAGGCGTTATCTCGCAGAAGGACCAGCCGGATGCATTTGCGGCGATGCGCGCGCTGACGCAGGAATCGAGCGTGATCGTTACCGGCAAAGTCCGCGCCGATAAGCGCGCGCCCGGCGGCTTCGAGATGGACATCACACACGTCGAGCCGGTGCAGAAAATTCCGGAGAACAATCCGTATCCGATTCAGCTCAAAGAGCACGGCGTCGATTTCCTGCTCGACCGGCGCCACCTGTGGATACGGTCGCCGCGCCAGGCCGCGATTCTGCGCATTCGCGCCGAAGTTGTGCGCGCCGCGCGGAATTACATGGATTTGCAGGGTTATACGCTCACCGATCCGCCGATTTTCACTCCCGCAGCGTGCGAAGGCACCACCACGCTTTTCGAAGTTCCCTACGTGGATGAGAGCAAGGCTTACCTCACGCAGTCCGGACAGCTCTATCTGGAAGCGACCGCTGCCGCGCTCGGTAAGGTCTACAGCTTCGGCCCGACGTTTCGCGCGGAAAAATCCAAAACGCGCCGCCATCTGACCGAATTCTGGATGCTCGAACCCGAAGCGGCGTATGCGCACGTGGAAGACATGATGGCGCTTGCCGAAGGCCTCGTCAGCAACGTCGTCCAGAGCGTGCTTGCCAATCGCGCGCGGGAACTCGAAATGATCAAGCGTGATATTTCGAAGCTTGAGCCGGTGAAGCCGCCTTTTCCGCGCATCAGCTACGAGGAAGCGATCGGCATCTTGCAGAAGGCCGGCAAGCCGGTGAAATTTGGCGACGACTTTGGCGGCGACGAGGAGACCGTGTTATCGAGTCAATATGATCGCCCTGTGATGGTGCATCGCTACCCGACGGCGATCAAAGCTTTCTACATGCAGCCCGATTCGCAACGGCCGGATCTAGCGCTCGGCTTCGATATGCTCGCTTCTGAAGGCTACGGCGAAATCATCGGCGGCGGGGAACGCATCGCCGATTACGACCTGCTCATCAAGCGGCTGCACGAACACGGCCTGCCCGAGGAGTCCTTTGAGTGGTATCTGGATTTGCGCCGCTATGGCGCCGTGCCGCACGCGGGATTCGGCCTGGGGCTCGAACGGACCGTCGCCTGGATCTGCGGCACCGAGCACATCCGCGAAGTAATTCCGTTCCCGCGAATGATCTATCGCGTGTATCCGTAGCGCCGTCGCACAATCAACACTAGTTTCGGCGCAAGAAGCGGATAGTGCCGCGCGCGGCGCGCATCTATGATGCGAAGATGCCGAAACTCTCCGAACGCATCTCGGAATTCCCGTGGCCCAGCATCACTGAAAATCTTTGGCAATGTGGCTTCAGCCGGATTGGAACGATTCTCAACGAATCCGAATGCAGCGGCGTTCGC
>DASTCZ010000381.1:0-19082 GCA_035710585.1 Candidatus Acidiferrales bacterium
ACGCCTTCGTTTTCACGGCTGGCGACGGCCGTCGTCGTGGCGTTTGCAGTTGGATGGACGACAGCGCTCGTAAAGCAGAATCATTCGTTACCGGATTTCGCTGGGCTGAGCTGCTTCATCGGGACGCTTTACGGAGTAAACAAGATTTCGAGTGCATTTGGGCGCGACAGAAATTCGGGAGCTTAAGAGTTTCAGGGAACCGATCGGTTAATGAGGTGAATTGTGCCAGTAGTCGGATCATCCGCTTACAACACGGCCGGGCAGATCACGCAGCTGATCCGATCGTTGCTCAATGACGCGGCGGGGAATTTGTTTACGGACAGTGTTTTGCTGCCGTACGTGAATTCAGCGTACAGAAAGGCGCAAAGGGCGCTGGCAGCTGCGGGGCAGGAGACTTTTCTAGTGGACGACGTGCTGCTGGTTGTACCCGCAGTTGCGGAGGTGGACAGTTCGCAGCAGGTGATGATCAACGACAACACCGCGCCGCCGAATCAATTGCCAACGGACCTGCTGGCGCCGGTGTCTCTGTGGGAGCGGCCAAACGGGAGCGCGGACGATTTCATGCCGATGGTGGATGTGAGCGCTCGCGGAGGACTGCCGTCGCTGCAGCAAGAATCCACGCTGCGGTTTTGGGAGTGGCGGCAGGACGGGATCTGGTTTATTGGCGCGACGCAAGATACGCAGATCAGGCTGCGTTATCAGAAGGCGTATCCCGATTTCACGGACGGCACAAGCGTGGTGCTGGTGCGGAATTCGCAGGAGGCGATGGCGTATGCCGGCGCCGCGATGGCCGCGCTGGCGCGGGGATCACCTTTCGCAGAGCGATTTGACGGGATTGCCGCGGATGCGCTGGAGGATTTGATTACGGCGACGGTGCGGCGCGATCAGGAGGGCGGACGCCGGCGTCGGCCGTTTTCCTCGAGAACCGGGTACGCGCCGGTAGTTTAGTTTTCGAGAAAGGGATTTTGACCGGATGAGCGTGGCGGGTTTCATCGATGCGCCGCTCGATATTTTCGGCGGACTCGTGACGGATATGCAGCCGGGCGACCTGCCGCTCGGAGTTTCGCCGGATTGCCAGGATGTGGCGTTCGCCGCGGGCTCGGTAAGGACGCGGCCGGGGCTGCAGTCGGTGTTCGCACCGATCGCGGGAAATCCGACGATCAATTATCTGAAGACCTACATCACCCCGGCGGAGGCGGAGCGGATGTTGGCGCTCGATTCGAACGGAGCGCTGTGGGAGGAAGCGTCGCCGGGTATCTTGACGCAAATTGCGGCGAGTTTTCCGGCGAACTCGCGAGCGGCATCGGCGACGCTTTTCGGGCGCGAGTACATCGCGACGAGCGACGGAAAATTTGGCAGCGGAATGCCGCGGCAGTTCGACGACGTGTTCCTCGACCGCGTGAGCCAGGAGGGACCCGGAGCGGGGCCAGACGTTGCGGATGCACCGCCTGAACCGACACTGACAATCGCGGCGTCTCCGACGGGCGCTGTGCGCAGCAACAATGTGGCGACGATCACAACGACGACCGCGCACGGGTACGTGCCTGGGCAAACAGTTCTGGTTGCAGGAGCGGTGATCGATCCGACGTTTGGCGGGACATTCTTGATTACGGCGGTGCCGAGTGCGACGACGTTCAGCTATGCGAATCCGGGAAGCGACCTGAATTCGGGCGGCGATGGGACGGTCACGGGCGGGAATGTGACGCTGCAGCCGCAGGCGTCGCCGGGAGTCCACCAGCTCAGCGTGATCTTCGAAACGCGGCAGGGATATCTGACCGTACCTTCGCCGCCTGTGAATTGGACGACGGGCGGTGGACGCAGGGCCGTGGTGACAAATATTCCTCTGGGTCCAGGAAACGTGGTGGCGCGAATTCTAGCGTTTACAGGGGCGAATGCGGCGACATTTTTCTACGTTCCGAATAACGTGGCGCAGGCGACCGCGATGCGGATCGCGGATAACACGACGACGAGCTGGACGGTGGATTTTTCGGATGCGGCGTTGCTGGCGGCGACGAACGTGGAGGCGCTTTTTGAGCAAGTGCAACTTGGAGCATGCGCGGGAGTCGTCGATTACGCGTCGCGGCTGTTTTGGTGGGGCGAAAGGAACCGCGTTGATAACTTCGTGAATCTGAGTTTCGACGGCGGGTTCGATTCGAGCGGAATTACGCCTCTTGGATGGGCGCGCGATCCGAGCTTTGGCGCGGGCGGGGCGCAGGAAAGTTCGCTGGTAAATTGGGGATTTGCGTACCGGATTTCGGGACCGGGAGTTGCTCAGCCTGGGCTGCGGGGAATGATCTCGCAGCCGGCGTATCAGGACATCGACGGTGTAGCGATTGTGCAGCCGGCGACGAACTATTCAGTTCGCATTCACGCGGCGAAGAATTCAGCGCTGGGGCCGGCGACGCTGAAGATTGAGCTGTTCAGTCCGAGCGCCGGCTTGTTGGGACTCGCAGCGATCGCGAGCAGCCAACTTGGCACAAATTATGCGGAGCTCACGGTGCCGTTTAGCGCGGCGACGCCGGCGGTAATTCCGGCGGATGCGGTCTTGCGCGTGTACGCAGTCTTCCAGGATTCGCCCGCGACCGGCGAGAGCATTTACGTCGATGATCTCGAGATTTTTCCTACGTCGCTGCCATTTAGTCTTTCGCAAATTCGAGCGAGCGGAGTAGAGAACCCGGAGAGCTACGACGGAATCACGGGAATCTTGAGCATAGCAGAGGCGAACGGCCAGGCGGTGAGAGCGGCGTTCGTGTTGCGCGAGCAACTGTATTGCGTGAAGGAACGATCGCTTTATGTGACGCAGGACGACGGAGTGAACGAACCTGCACGATGGACGATTCACGAAGTGTCGCGGACGGTGGGCACGCCCTCGATAAGCGGCGTTGGCATGGGCGAAGACTGGGTGGTGATCGCGGGAAGGGAAGGGCTCTACCTTTACGCGGGCTCGGAGCCGGTGAAGATTTCACAGGAGATCCAGCCAACCTGGGATCAGATTAATTGGCAGTACGGCCATACGCTGTGGGTGCGAGTCGATACGAAAAACAAGAGGATTCTGTGCGGAGTTCCGCTGGGAGCCGGGGTGACCGCGCCGAATATGATTTTAACGTGCGATTACCGCGGACTCGGAACCGGCGAAGAACTGGCGGGCGCGAGTCCGGTTCACTTCAGCTCGATCACGAAGAAGCTGTTTGTGTTCGGCAATTCCCGGAAGTGGTCGCCGTGGACGATCTCGGCAAATTCAGCGGCTGCAATCGAGCGCAGCGACGGGACGGCACAAGTGTTCCTCGGCAACGGGGCGGGGAATGGAGACGTGTACGAGTTGAGTGATGCGCAGACTTCGGATGATGGCGCGGCAATCGCTTCTTATTACACGACCGCTTATTTTTTGCCGTCGGAGATGGAGGACAGCCTGGGCTTGAAGTCACACCGAAAACTGTTCGGGTATTTGACCGCGTATGTAGAAGGGGCGGGGCTGCTGGATCTGACTTCGTTCAGCGATACGACAGCATTTCGGCAGGCGTTGGTGCCCATTGCTCTCTCCAATCCGGGGCCGCGCGATCTGGAACTGCCGATCAACGTAAGCGCCGAGCGCGCGGCATTCAGAGCGGGAACGAACGCGGCGGGGGCGTGGTTTCGGTTGCAGCGGATCGTGCCTTCGCTGCGGGCCGATCCGTGGGCAGTTGTGAGGGGAACTTAGCATGCTGCAATTACCGCAGCTGAAGCATGTCGAAGCTGGAGATCCGCGTCTGTATTCGGCTCTGCGCTCGATCGTCGATGCGGTGAACAATCTCGGCCGTGGAGTGGGCGTAGATCCGGCCGGCGAGACGACGGCGCCTGCGAGCATTGCCGCGATTTCTGTAACGGCAGCAAACGGAATCTTCGATGTGGCGATCACGGACAATTCATCGCTCGTTAGAGGAATCAGTTATTTCGTGGAATCCGACATGACTCCGGCATTCGCGAAGCCTCACGTGTACGCGCTGGGGCCGTCTCGAAACGCAAGGTTTTCGCTGGGCAATTTGACGCTGTTCTGGCGCGCGTACAGCCAGTACTTGGGCTCGCAACCATCGGCGCCCGTCGCGTTTGGAAAACCGCCGGCGGCGGTGAGCGGTGGGGGAACCCTAGCAGGGCCCACGCAGCAACCGTCGGCGGGAAGCGGAACAGCTACAGGTGACGGCCAGCAGGGAGGAAGCGGATTCGGCAAGAACCTGTTTCGCGATGGGAGTTCAGCCGCATAAGGCGCCGCGCGGATTTGCGATGAAAATTCGCGAGTACAGCGAGGCAGATCTCGAAGACCTGCGGCGGATTCATCGGGCGGAACGAATGCCTTACCAGTTCCCGGATTTAATGAGTCCGCTTTTTTTGACACGGGCTGTACTCGAAGAGAACGGAAGGCTCTCGGCGGCGGGATTCTTGCGGTTGACAGCGGAAGCGTATCTGTTGGTCGATGGCAGCGAGGGAAGTCCGCGCGAGCGGTGGAGAAGACTGCTAATCCTTCACGAGTCGATCAGAGGCGAGGCAGCTCGCCGAGGGCTTGACGATGCGCATTGCTGGCTACCGCCGGGGATCGCGAGCTCGTTCGGCAGGCGATTAAAACAGCTCGGATGGAGCCGGGAGACTTGGGATTGCTATTCGCGCGGGATGTTGGCGGAGACGCCTGGGCTTGAATCGAAGAATCCGCGCGGGGAAGAAGTCCAAGATTTGGAGGGAGCAGATGGCAAGGGCATCCACACAAACGCGCCAACTGACCGATGTTGAGCGCGCGAGTATTGACGCGACGAATCAGCAGCTGCTATCGCAGCAGGCGGACCTCGAAAACACAATCGCGCCGGCATACCAGAATCTACTGTCGAATCCCGGATATACGCAGGCGCAGCAGGCAGCGATTACCGGCGCTTCGGAAGGGGCGCTGTCGAGCGCGTTTAGTTCGCTCGCGCAGAATGCGTCGAACCGGCTTGCTCGCACGCGAAATTCGGCGGGGTACGCAGACTCGCTCGATCAACTCGCGCGGGACCAGGCGCAACAATCGGCCGCGACTGCGCAGCAGAATCAAATCGCTTTCGCAAACAAGGCGCAGCAGAACCGGCTGACCGCACTGCAAGGACTTTCGGGATTGTATGGAGTGGACGCGAATCTATTGGGGCGAACACTGGGAATTCCCGCGGAGCTGTTGGGAGTGCGGCAACGCGCGGATGGTTCGAGTTCGGCAAGTGCGCGAATCGGATTCGGCCCAATTGGGTTGAGCTTTGGATTCGGAGGTTGAGCCATGTCTGTTGACACGGCCGGGCTCGCGAGCGCCGCACTGTGGGGCGCCTACATAACGTGGAGGGAAGTGTTGCCCGCCGTGCGGCGAAGCGCGGTTAATGGCAATGGCGCAGCAGGGAACAAGTCGGTGGATTTCTGGCGTCTGCAATTGCGCGATACGGTGCACGACGGAGTCAACGCAGCACTCGCGCCGAAGTTTGACTTGCAGATCGCGTTACTGACGGACATGAAGAATTCGATCGCGGAAATGAATCGCGGAGTTTCGGAACTGGTGGCCCTTGAGCGTGCGCGCCGGAGCGGAAGGCTGGGTTAAGTGATCGCGACGTCGTCAGAGGGGTCGCAGAACGAATTAATCACACTCGCATACGGAGCAGCTGCCAAGTACGGACTCGAGGGGTCGCTGATTTGCGCGATTATCGAGCAGGAATCGAGTTGGAATCCGTGGGCAATGCGGTACGAGCCGGCGTTTTTTGGGCGGTACGTCGAGCCGTTAGTGTTGCCGTGGAAATTGTCTGCAACCGAAGCGCATAGCCGCGCAACGTCGTGGGGATTGATGCAGGTGATGGGGCAGGTCGCTCGAGAAGCACGGTTCGCGGGCGAATTTCTTTCAATGTTGTGCAAACCGGACGAGGGCATGGACGTGGGTTGCCGAGTGTTCGCCGCGAAGCTCGCTGCGACGGAGGGAAGCCTCGAGAAGGCGCTTGATCTCTGGAACGGAGGCGCGGCGCCGGATTACCCGAGGCAAGTGCTCGGCACACAGGAGAGATATCGGACAGCAGTTCGATAATGAGAGCTACCGTCGCGGAGGCTGAATTTCGGGTCGATCAGAAGCGCATACGGGGGCGTCGGGCCGGCGTTGTTTGCGGAGAATGGAAAGTGATACGGAAAATTGAATGGGCTGTTTTGATCGTTGGGGCGATCGCCATCGTGATTTCAGTTCACGGCTGGATGCAAAATCGAAGCAATCGGCAAACGCTTCAAACACTCCTCGACGAAAAGCAGAAGGCGATTGACTCCGCGACTGCCAGCGAAAATAAGTCTGAGGCTGCGCTGGCGAAAACAATTGCCGATATCGAATCGCTTAGACGGCGAACGCGCACTCCGGAACAAGCTGCGAAAGCGTTAACGAACGAATTGTCCAGACTGCCCGTGCCGATTAAGGTTGAGAGTTTGTCTGCTGTACCTGCGAGAAGTTCGTCAAGTGCCGTGACAGCGCGAGAAGCGGCCTCCCCGACGCTGATTAGGCAGTCCGCCGATGGGGCGCGCCGCCAAGATTTAGATCGGACAGCGCCAGTCCAGGTCCCGGCGGTTGTCTACGTCCCAGCGGCCGATATCAAGCCGCTGTTCGACTCCGTCGAGGGCTGCAAAGAATGCGAGGCGCGGCTTGTCGCAACGCTGTCTCAAATCGAAGCTGAGAAAGCTAAGTCGGATGCATTAGAAAAACAACGGGACGTTGCGGTTGCCGCCGCGAGGGGCGGTTCAGGATGGATGAGATTTCGCCGCGCCGCCAAGTGGATTGCAATCGGAGCACTTGCTGGAGCCGCGTTGTCTCATCGATTGTGATCGGCTTCTGACTTTGACAGATGCTCGTTGGACCTGAGTTGTGAGAGGGAGATGGAAGGCTCTCGCTCGACACCATGTCGTTGATATAGCCAGAGAGCAAGAGAAAGACAATTGACTTGAGTTCCGCTAATGTGTATTATGATAAGTGATGAGAGCGCGGACAAAACTCGGCGCATCAAGCCCCACCATGCGGCGGCCGTTGATGAAGAAAGTCGGCGTATTGGCGACTTGCAGGTTCTGCCCTTCTTGAATTGACTTGCCTACTTCGGATTGCGCCTTGGGGTCCGACATGCAAGCGCGGAAGTCGTCCGCATTGACTCCCGCTTGCGCAGCGTAATCTTGCATTTTGTCCCAGGCATTTACGGTCGAGATCGTCGACTGATTGTCGTAAATCAGATCGTGGAATCTCCAAAAGGCATCGGAGTTCTGCCGATAGGCGCAGCGTCCCGCGATAGCCGCAGTCATAGCCCACGGGTGGATGTCCACCAAGGGATAGTCCTTGAAGACGAAACGGACGTCGGGGTGGTTCGGCAATATCTGGCGCAGATCCATCTCCGCTGTGCGACAGACGGGACACTGAAAGTCGGCATATTCGACAACGACAATCTTCGCTGCGGCTGGTCCCCGCGAGGGTGCATCGTCTAACTTGATCTGGGTTCGAACCGTGGCGAGCGGATCGGACGTCAAATCCTCCATGTCACCACGGAACATGAATTTGCCATCCTTGCTTACGAAAAGCGTACCGGTCTGCGACTGTCCATTGCTGGAAACAGTGAGCGTTACCTTGACGATCTCCGGCATACCCGTCGGCTCGACTGGGCCAAACGACAGCTTGTATGTCTCATCCCACCCATACAGATTGCGGAGATAGTCTTCCACCTTCTTTTCGAGCGCCGCGGTTTGAGGCGCCACCTCAGACGGCTTTGCAGCACCTTGCGCCGGCGTAGGGCTATCCTTCGACCGTCCTGCTGACCAAACTGGGATCGCACACAGGCCAACGGCAATGCACCAGCACAGTTTCCGAAATCTCACGAAGCCTCCGAAGATTTGCAGCTAACTATTCGACGACGCAAGTCACGGCCTAAATCTCTGTGCAATCGGAAATGGGCGTCCAAATCCAAACGCTCGAGAGGTGATCTTGAGCCCAGGAGCCGATTGCTTTCTTTTGTACTCTGCACGATCGACGCGAGACGCGATGTCGCGCACAAGGTCGAGAGGGATGTCGAGGCGATCGGCAATCTCCCGCGGACTGCGAACATCCTCGATATACGCCTTGAGAATTCGGTCGAGCAGGTCATATGGCGGCAGGGAATCCTGGTCCGTCTGGTTCGGCCGCAATTCAGCCGATGGCGCGCGAATGATCGAATTCTCGGGAATCAATTCCCTTCCCGTGCGGCGGTTAATGCAATTTGCCAGCGCGTACACCATCGTCTTCGGAACGTCTGAAATCACCGCCAAACCGCCAGCCATGTCTCCATAGAGCGTGCAGTATCCGACCGCCAACTCAGATTTATTTCCAGTGCTCAGTACCAGCGAACCAAATTTATTTGAAAGCGCCATCAGGAAGTTTCCGCGGATGCGCGCTTGAATATTTTCTTCCGTCACATCCGGCGGCCGGCCCGCGAATTCGTCCTTCAACGTGAAGAGATAGGACTGATAAACTTGACCGATGGGGATTGTCGTGAAGCGAATACCAAGATTCTCCGCGAGATGTTTCGCGTCGGTAAAGCTCGATTCCGACGAATACGGTCCCGGCATGGAGACGCCGAGGACATTTTCCTTCCCCATCGCCTCCGCAGCGATTGTCGCGACGACCGCAGAATCGATGCCGCCGCTCAAGCCAATAATGACTTCGCTAAAACCGCATTTCCTCACGTAATCTCGCGTCCCGCAGACGAGAGCTAGATACGCAGCTTCCAGCTCGTCTTCGGGTTGCGGCCGGACGTCGCCTTCCTCAGTTTGCGTGTCGAAGATGACGACATCTTCCTCAAACGATTTCGCGCGCGCCGCAATGCGTCCGTCTCCCGTAATGGCGATGCTGCTGCCGTCAAAGATCAGGCTGTCATTCCCACCCACCTGGTTGACGTAGATCACAGCCCTGCCATGTGCGCGAGCGAGCGCCCTCAGCATGTCGGTGCGAAGGTTGCGCTTGTCGATCGTGTAGGGCGACGCGGAGACATTGATAATGACGTTTGCACCGCGGCCAACCAACTCGTTTACCGGATCACGCTCGTAGCGCCGCTTGGCCCAGAAAGTTTTGTCGTTCCAAATGTCTTCGCAAATGGTGACGCCGAGTTCGGTACCGTCCAGCGAAAACGCAAACTGCTCTTTTGCCGGCTGGAAGTAGCGCGACTCGTCAAATACGTCGTAGGTCGGCAGGAGCATCTTCTGCTGCTCGAACAATATACGGCCGTCGTAAACGAGCGCCGCAGCATTTGCCACAGGTTTTCCCGTGCCGGAGGATTCGTGCGGCCTCCCGGCGTATCCAATAATCGCAGGCAGCGGAACTCGATGAGCGAGCTCTAAGAGGGCAGAGCGGTTCCGCTCAATAAATGCAGGCCGCTCGAGCAAGTCGAGTGGCAGATAACCGCATAGACTCAGTTCGGAAAACACCGCGAGGTCAGCGCCGCGGCGCTTCGCTTCCACGCTGATTTCAAAAATCCGCGTGGAATTGCCGTCAAAATCCCCAACAGTGGGGTTGAATTGGGCGAGGGCAATTTTCATGTAGCTTTATAGAATAAGGGCGCTTGCATCGCTTTTCAACGGCACGAGTTCCGCGGAGCTAATTCCGGAGTATTGAGTTGAGAATCTGGACCATCGGCCATTCCAACCGTTCGATCGAAGAATTCATCGCTGCGCTGCGCGCCAATGCGATCGAGCAGCTGGTGGATGTGCGGCGCTTCCCTGCTTCCCAGCACAATCCGCAATTTGCGGAACAGTCTGTTCGCGATTCGCTGCGCGATGCGGGGATCGAATACCGCTGGATGGGAAAGGAGCTCGGAGGACGCCGAAGCACAAGCAAATCTTCGCCAAACGTTGCGTTGCGGAATGCGTCGTTCCGCGGATACGCCGATTACATGCTGACGAGCGAATTCCACGGCGGTATCGAGTCATTGCGCGAGCTCGCCGCGATGAAGAGAACTGCCATCATGTGCGCCGAGCTTTTGTGGTGGCGTTGCCATCGATCGATGATTTCAGACTATTTGACCGGAATTTTCAGCGACGAAGTTACGCACATCCGCGACGCAGAATATTCCGAGCCCCATAAATTGAAGGACATCGCCCGCATTGATGGGCAGCGGCTAATCTACGATGCCGGCGCTGGTGACGCTTTGTTCTGACCCGAGTAATTAAGCGAGTGGTCCCTCAAACAAATCGGGCTCCTAATCTATTAGGAGCCCGCAAAAAGTCTCGAATTTTAAAAATATGTCCGAATCTAGACGGTAAAGGAGCTGCCGCAGCCGCAGGTGCTCTTCACATTCGGGTTATTGAACTTGAACCCGGCGCCTTCGAGAGTCTCGATGTAGTCGATTTCCACTCCATCGAGATACATTTCGCTCATCTGGTCCACGAGCACTCTCAGGCCCGCAAAATCATACACGTTGTCCGAATCGTTCGTCTGGCTCTCAAACGCCATATGGTATTGAAAGCCCGAACATCCGCCACCCACAACGGCGACTCGCAGCGCATTGGGCGCAGGGCTCTGCTGCGCCATAATCTCTCGCACCTTGGTGGACGCGACCGGCGTAACCGAAATCATATGTAGGAACTCCTCTTGAAATATTCAGGCTGCATTTCTTCCGTTATAAGTATACCAAATCCGTCAACCACAGTTCGAATGCGCTCTTCACCCCTTCACTCCATTTGATGACTCCTGGTAAGCCCCAGATTCGAATCTCCCGCGTTCGGTTCTTACATCCCTGGATCGGTAGAAATCGGCTAACGGGCATGGTAGTTTCGCTTTGGAGAAATCGTGGAAACTCTCGGTCCCATCCACCTCGCGAAGCTGCGAAGCCAGTTCCCCATTCTGGCCGACACAACCTACATGATCAGCAATTCGCTGGGTGCGATGCCGCAGCGCGTGTATGACGAAATGCGTTCTTACGCCGATTCCTGGGCCAACCGCGGCGTTCGCGCCTGGGAGGAGGGATGGTGGGGCATGGCCGTCCACGCCGGCGACAAGGTCGGCGCCATCGTCGGCGCGGAGCAGGGGGAAATTTCCCTCCACCAAAACGTCACCATCACGCAGGCAATTATCGCTTCCGCCTTCGATTTTTCGGGCCGGCGCAACAAGGTCGTAATGGTCGACATGGAATTCCCGTCGATTCAATATTTCTACCACGAGCAGCAAAAGTACGGCGCGCGAGTAGAAACCATCGAGAGCGAAGACGGAATCCACTTCCCCACCGAAAAATTCCTCACCGCCATCGACGAACGCACCCTGCTCGTGCCCGTCTCCCATGTGCTTTTCCGCAGCGCCGCTATTGTGGATGCGAGGGCGATCATCGAGCGCGCGCATCGCGTGGGTGCCCACGTGATCCTCGACACGTTTCAAGCCGCGGGTACGATCCCAGTCGATTTCCGGTCGCTCGGGGTGGGTTTCGGCGTCGGGGGAGTACTGAAGTGGCTTTGCGGCGGGCCGGGCGTAGCCTACCTTTATGTGCGCGACGATTTGCGCTCAACTCTCAGGCCGGCGCTCACGGGCTGGCTCGCCCATCAACGGCCTTTTGAGTTTGAGATCGGCGAAATCGATCGCCGCGACGATTCCTTTCGCTATCTAAACGGCACTCCGCATATTCCAGCGCTCTACGCCTGCCAACCGGGCCTCGAGCTCATCGCGGAAGTCGGCATCGAATCCATTCGCGAAAAATCGAAGCGGCAGACCGCGCGCCTCATCGAAGGTGCGCTCGCGCGAGGCTGGCGCGTGAATACGCCGCGCGAACCGCATCTCCGAGCGGGGACAGTCTCCCTTGATTGCCCTCACGCACGCGAAGTCACTCGTGAACTCCTCGCGCGAAACATTCTTGTCGATTATCGTCCTCTCGCAGGCGTTCGGCTGTCGCCGCATTTCTACAACACCGATGAAGAGATCGACTTTGCGCTCGCGCAAATGGCGGAGATTCTCGATACAAAGGCCTGGGAGCGCCACGCGCAGAGCGTCTCCTCTCACGCTTAGTGCCGCACCCATAGAGCTCCCTCAAAAAACAAAGCGGTCTCCAGCCAGAATCGGCCGAAGACCGCAGACCCTATCGCGACGCTTGAGTTCTAGTAACGCTCGCAGTGGTACACGTCGTAGACGCGCCAACCATCGTCCACAACGCAGATGTGATCGCCGATCACGACGTAGCGGTACCCGCGCGGCAGCTGCCCGAGATGCGCTTCAAATTCCACTGGTGCGGGATGAGCCCAGCGGCGCAGTTCCGGCTCGACTACATAGCCCGTGACGATTCGCTGTTCATATTCCGGCCGCCAGTGATCGCGCCCTTCGAATTCGACCGTCAAATGCCCGCGATGGCCGCGATACCAATCATCGAGATACGCCCGATCGCCGGTGCTGAAGGCCACTCGGAATCCGGAGCCGCCATCCCGATCTCGGTCGCGATCGAAGTCCCGGCCGCGGTCGCGATCCCAGCCAAGCTCGAGGTGCATTACGTCAAAAAGCTGCCAATCGTCATTTACAACGCAGACGTGATTGCCCGTCGCGATATAGCGAAAATGTCGCGGCAGAGGCCCCAGCCGCTGAACCAATTCGATAGGCAGCGGATACGAGCGGCTGCGGACGTCGCGTCCAAGCACCACTCCCGGCTGCAGGCGCCGGTCCATTTCGTCATTCCATCGCGGGTCAGCCACGAAAATACGATTCCGCGGGTGATCGCGGTACCAATCGTAAATTTGCCCGCGGTCGCGGTTATCGAAGTGAGTGTCCGGGCCGCGGCGGAAATCCTGCGCCCTCGCGGCGCCCGCAAACAGAAACACCGCGGCGGCGGATAAACATACCAATACTCGAATTCGCGTCATGTTTTCTCCGATGTGAGCCATGGGTGCTGGTACCCCGGCTAGCTCTTCCTATTGTTGATTAGATGCCGAATATAGCCGCCAGAGAGGGCCGGCTGGGTGTCGTGTGAGGAACTGTACTTCAGGGGATGTGGAGGGACAGCTAGCGAGTCCACAACACCGTCGCGGCTATGACCAGACCCGCCGCGCCCAGAATCACGCCGAATTGCCAAAATATTCGGTTCTTTGTCAGCAAAGTGATCGAGCAGATGACCAGCGCGGCCTCCAGCAAGACTTCGCTTAAATCGTAGCGATCTGCGCGCCGTTGAAGTTTTTGGACTTCTGCCTCCAGTTCACGTGCCGCAGCTTGCAGATCTTCCAGCTGTTTGCCGTAGAGATCGAGCTGTTTTTGGTATTTTTCCTTCACCTTGGCCGCGTTCTCCGGGCTCTGCACCGTAAACACCGTCATCTGGTCCATGAACACTTCATAGGCGCGCCTGCGAATATCTTTGGCCTGGTAATACGCCCATTGATCGGTGGCCTTCGTCTGAGAAAGCAGCTCTTCCGTGTGTGTGCGGTGGCCCATCAGCGATGAAACGGCCACCAGCACCGCAAGCACCGCCATTGTAATCGTCACGATGGCCATTCGATCATCGTGCGCACCATGATGCGCCTGTTCTGCCAGTTCGTGGATTTCTTCGGACATTTTTCGCCGTCTCTTTGAGATGAATTTTGAAAAATTGTGAGCGCGAGAATAGCAAAATGATGAGCACAGCGCATCCAACGCACCTACTTGCGTTGTGAAAAATATCGTAGACTATTTTGGAACGCCTGCCTGCCCTGCATCCCGGGCCGCGCGAAGTGAGAGCGCCGTGCGGGCCTCACTTCTATGCCACACAGAGTCACTCTGATTCCGGGCGATGGCATCGGCCCGGAAGTCGCCGCCGCGGCGCGGCGCATTATTGATGCCTCCGGCGTCTCCATCGAATGGGACGAAGTTCCTGGCCGTCCGCTGCTGGCGACGCAAGCCGCGGATTTCGCGCAGTGGCCCGCGGTGCAGTCCGTTCGCAAAACTGGCGTCGCGCTCAAGGGTCCGATGGCCACGCCGGTCGCGGAAGGTCCGCCTAGCATCAACGTCGGCCTGCGAAAAACGCTCGATCTTTACGCGAACTTGCGCCCCGTGAAGAATTTGCCTGGCGTGAAATCGCGCTGGGAAAACGTCAATGTCGTCATCGTGCGCGAGAATACCGAAGACCTCTATTCAGGACTCGAGCACACCGTAATCCCCGGAGTCGTCGAAAGCCTGAAGATCATCACGGAAAAGGCTTCGACGCGCATCGCGCAATTCGCTTTCGAGTATGCGAAGAAGCATGGCCGGAAAACCGTTCACGCCATCCACAAAGCGAACATCATGAAATTGTCGGACGGCCTCTTCCTCACGTGCTGCCGAGCAGTGGCCAAACAGTTTCCGGAAATCGATTACCGCGAAATGATCGTGGACAACGCCTGCATGCAGCTCGTCATGAAGCCTCAGCAATTTGGCGTGCTCGTGCTCCCTAATCTTTATGGCGACGTCGTCAGCGACCTGGCCGCGGGACTGGTGGGCGGGCTCGGTCTGGTGCCTAGCGGAAACATTGGCGAATCCTCAGCGATTTTTGAAGCCGTCCACGGCACCGCGCCGGACATCGTCGGCAAAGGCATCGCCAATCCTACCGCCCTGCTCCTCAGCGGCGTGATGATGCTTGATTATTTGAACGAATCCGAAGCCGCGCGCCGCATTGAAAAAGCCGTCCACGCCGTTTACAAGGAAGGCAAAACGCTCACGCACGACGTCGGCGGCAGCGCCGCGACAAAAGACTTCGCCGAAGCTGTAATACAAAAAATGCAGCGCTGAATTTTTCGCCCGGGCGTTGAGCGGCGCTTTTTCCCCTGCTTCCTTGCGTGCATGCCTCCTTGCATCTTTCTCGCAATTCGCTGAGAATGAATTTTCACTTACCCAGGGAGGGTCCGTGCCCGATAGCCCGGTTGCCGCGCCGCCGTACGAACCTCGCGAAGTCGTCAAGAGCTTCCCGATGTCCTCGGGAACTAAGGCTTCCGACAAGCGCAAGCGCAAGCCGCACATCCTCGCGGTGATCAACGATCAATGCACCGGCTGCTCCGGGTCTCCCGCCTGCATCGATTATTGCCCGGTTGCCGAGTGCATGTACTGGGTGCCGGATGAGGATCATCCGCCCTTCGGCCGCATCGAAGTCGACGAGCTTCTCTGCATCGGCTGCAAGCTCTGCACCAGCAAGGGGCCCGACGGCACCTTTCTCGAAGGCTGCCCCTGGGACGCCATCGACATGGTCACCCTCGCCGAATTCGAAGCCACCGTCGGCGTTCTTCCCTACTGACTTTGTTTTTCTAGGTGTTGCCGGCTGCTGCGCCGCGCTGGTTGATCGCGTCCAGCGTCGCGTTCGCTTGCTGCGCCACATTCGCAGGCATCCCATCCATGCCCCGCGCGAACGGAGTGATCGCGGCAATATCCTGCGGCTTGCCGACCAGGTAAAGCCCGCGCAAGGCTTCCCACGCCGTATCCGCGCTCGGGTCGAGCACCAAAATCGTCTGGCCTGCAGACACCGCGCTCCCATCCGCGACCGCCCATTGCGCCAGCGTGCCCGGCACTTCCGTGCGTACATCGCTCGCGTCTTTTCCTGGCGCTTCCAGCCGCCCGATCTTCGTTCCCGGGTTCACCACATCTCCCGTCACCAGCCGCTCGACCAGCTTCCCCGCGCCAGGCGAAGGCATCGCGTAGGGCTTCAGCATCGACACGATCACGTCATGCCCGGCGGCATCATTGAACCGCACCAGCTGCAGCGCCGCGTTTCGCCGCACCATCGGATTCGAATCGCCAAGCATCTTCAGCAGCGCGACGTGAAAATCCTGTGAGGAATTGTCCTGCCCCATCACCCACGCCGCAGTGAGCCGGATCTCATCGTGAGGATTCACAGCGGCGCTCAATAGTTGCGGATACCACGCTCGCGCCGCAGCCCGCACATTCGCATCGGCGCTCATCATCCGGTCCGCGATCTGCGAAAGCGCGTGCTGCGCATCCCGCGGATGCTGCGCGTCTGTGAACGCCTTCATCATCTGCGCGTCGTTCATTGGCCGGCCGAACCACGTCGCCTGCCAGAAGAGATACGGCATCAGCACGAACGCAAACGTCAGCACCAGCACCGCGATCAGCCACGAGCGCTTTACCGGCTTCTTTGCCGGTGCTGCAGCCGTTTCTTGCGCGGCGTTCCCATTTACTTCGGATTGGTTTTCAGAATTCATTCTGATCAAGAATTCTCACTGTTCTTTGTGCCTGCGTGCCGGTAGGCAGGCCTCAGCGGTCTCTGTGTTAAGACTTTTGACCTTCGCGAATTCCCTCAGTGACCCGGTGCGTAAACTTGGTACAGCATCACATAGATCACCACTCCCGTCACCGAGACGTAGAGCCACAGCGGATACGTCCAGCGGGCAATCTTGCGATGCTTGTCGAATTTCTGTTGCAGTCCTCGTGTCAGCGTCACGATCGCCAGCGGCAGTATCACCATCGCGAGCGTCACGTGCGAAATCAGAATCGCGAAATAAACCGGACGAATCCAGCCCTGCCCCTGAAACAGAATGTTCCCTACCCGAATGTGGTAAATCACGTACGACACCAGGAACACGCTTGACGACGCAAACGCCGCGATCATGCACCGTTTGTGCGCCTCCATGTTGCCTGTCATGATTTTGCGGTGGCCAATCAGCAGCAGAACGCCGCTCAGCGCGTTCAGTGACGCGTTTAACTCAGCTTGTCCGAAGGATTGCACCGCGCGCGAGTCTACTTCTGCTCTACCTGCGATGCGTTGGCGGCAGTTGAAGGAGCTGCCGGCTTTACGGCTGCAGCAGTCGGAGCAGCTGCGGGCCGGGCGGCGGCAGCCGGTGCGGGCTTTGCGGCGGGCGCTGCGGCAGTCTCTTCCGTTTTCGGCTTCTTGAGCAGGAAGAAAAGCATCGCGCCGAACACCAGCACCGTCATCAGGCACACGGAAAGCAGCAGCAGCCCGTCAATATTCCAGAAAATCCCCGTGGTCAGGTCCGAACCGACGCCCGCAAATGAAAGAGCCACCAGCACGATGGCCACGATTGCCACACCCAGAATCCCGTGACGAGCGCTCATACCCGGCAGTTCCCTTTCCAGTGTTCCAGCGTTCAATTTTTTCTCAGCGAGGAATCTTATAGTACATCATCAGTCCGAGCAGCACCGGCAAATGCAGCACCGTCGCGTGCATCAGCCACTTCGCGCGCAGGTTCGTTTTCGTACGCCCCGCCCACAGGCACACCTGGATCAGCAGAAATCCCAGCACGACGGCGCCGAAGAAATACGAAGCGCCAGTGAGCCCCAGCACCGAGGTCAGCAGCGTCGCCGGTAGCAGCGCGATCGCCGTCAGCAAGATTTGCAGAAATGTCGCATTGCCCGAAACGTCCCGCGGCGGAATCATCTTCAGCCGCGCGCGCGCGTAGTCCTCGCGGTACATCCAGCCGATCGAAAGAAAATGCGGAAATTGCCACAGCACCATAATCGCGAAAAGCGTCCACGCCTGCGCATTCAGGGGACTTCCCGCCGCTACCCAGCCGATCAGCGGAGGCACCGCGCCCGGAATCGCGCCAACGGCCGTCGCCAGCGAGGTTTTCTTCTTCAGCGGCGTGTAAAGCCCAAGATACGTCACCGCAGTGAACACGCCCAGCGCGCACGCCGTCGCGCCAGCCGTCAGCGCGAGGTAGATCGAGCCGCACAAAAATAGCGCGCACGCGAAAAGCGTCGCCTCCAGCACCGAGAGCTGCCCGCTCGGCAGGGGCCGCGAAGCTGTGCGTCGCATGTGCGCATCCGTTCGGCGCTCAATGCAATGATTCAATGCGCTCGTTCCCGCGGCGATCAGAGTCGTGCCGAAAACCGTGTGCGCCATCCGCAGCCAATCCATCGGCCCGCGCGTGCCCAGGTAATATCCCGCGATCGTCGTGATGACCACCAGGAACGACACGTCCGGCTTCGTCAACGCGAGATAGCTCATCCCGCGCGAAGTCGTGGCGGCCGGAAGCGTGCGGACCGTGCTCATGGCGCCGGATAAGGCTCCGTCCTTCGGACCACGTCACTTCCGCCGCGCGGCGGCACGCGCACCCGCGCTCCCACACCAACCTCTTCAGCAGCATCGCCGAAAATTCGGTACGTCACCAGCGCGATCACCACCGTTGCCGCCAGCACCATCGCCCCAACCACTACGTGCGCTACCGTGAAGCCCACCATCACCGGCATCGGCTGCGGATAATCGCTTGTCGCGATCCGCGACCACCACGCCGCGATTCCCAGCAGCAATTGCGTCCCGATCAGCGCGTGAATCATCACCCGGCACTTCGTCAGCGCGGTCAAAGAAGGAAATCTCCCGCGCATAGTCCCCGCAGTCCAAAACACCAGCCCAGTCACCACCGCTGCGCCGATCAGGTGCGGCACGATTCCGAATCCCTTGTGACGGAATGCGGCGCCGAGTACCAGCTGCAAAAACGTCGCCACAAAGCAAAATATCGCCATTTGCCGCAGCGAAGGCTTTCCGGTGTCCTCGATTGCCACTGTTCCCTCGAGCCACCAGCGGCTTGTAAACAGCGCGATGCTCACCAACGCGCAGAAAAATAGCTGGGCCACGCACGCGTGCGCCACGGATACCGCCACAGGCTGCCGGAGGATCACAGTCAGCCCACCCAACACGGCTTGTGCGAGCACAGTACCCAGCGCAATCCACCCGAAATTCCGCACCCACCGCCGCTTTTCCGCTCGCGCCAGCCACACCGCCAACACAACGGTGAGCGTCGCCACGACGCCGGCAAACACGCGATGGCTGAATTCATACCGGATCCCGCCGACAAACGGCGGCACCATCGACCCATACGCCAGCGGCCAATCGGGAATCGAAAGCCCCGCGTCGTTCGAAGTCACCAGCGCCCCGGCGGTCAATAGTCCGCCGGTGAGCACCGACATCAGAATCGCGAAGCGATGAAGAGCCTTGTTGTAGACAATCGTGGTCATCAAGAGGCTTCGCGCGCGTTCACGCGAAGAAAACACGGCGAGGAACCCGACGATTCCTCGCCGCGAATTTCAAATCTACAGCTCAGTCAGCGCCAGCCGCGGCCTTAAACGTCAGGTCCGCCGACTTCGATTCCTTCGCGCCGATCGTCACCGATTGCGTCGTGGTGCCGTACTG
>DASTCZ010000382.1:0-7405 GCA_035710585.1 Candidatus Acidiferrales bacterium
GCCGCCGGCTTCGGAAATCAGCAACGCGCCCGCGGCGGTGTCCCACGGCTTCAGGCCGAATTCCCAGAAGCCTTCGAAGTGGCCGCCGGCAACCGTGGCGAGATCGAGCGCGGCCGAACCCGCGCGGCGCACTCCGTGAGAGCGCAGCGTGAAATTCCAGTAGTAATGAATGTTGGGATTCTGCTGGCGTTTTTTCGCGGGAAATCCGGTGCCGAGCAGCGAGTGCGCGAGCGATTCGACGCTGGAAACGTGAATGCGCTTGTTATTGCGGTAAGCGCCTTCGCCCTTTGTCGCGGTGAAAAGTTCGCCGGTCACCGGTTGAAGGATCACCGCAACGAGAAGATCTTCCACGGAAGGAGCCTGATTCGCCGCGCGCCGCGCGAGTCCGATGGAAACGCAAAACCACGGATAGCCGTGCGCGAAATTCGTGGTGCCGTCGAGCGGATCGACATACCAGCAAAGCTCCGCGCCGGATTGCTCGGCGGACTGCGCGGAATGTTCGCCGCTTTCTTCGGCGATGATGGCGTGTTTGGGAAATGCGCCGCGAAGGCGGTGAATGATGGCCTGCTCGGAGCGGCGATCGGCCTGCGTGACGATATCGGCTTCGCCCTTGTAATCGATTTTCACGGGGCGATCGAGTTCGGCGAGGAGAATCGCGCCGCCTTCGCGCGCCGCTTCGACGGCAATTTCGAGATAGGAGGACATCGCCATCATCCTAGCAGAATGGTTCGAGAGACACGTGCTCACGCTACGGGAATTGCAATCCGGCGGAGAAGAATCCGAGAGCTACTCTTCTTCGATGCCGCCGCTCACCTTCAGCACGGCGAGAAACGCTTCCTGCGGAATATCGACGCGGCCCACGCGCTTCATGCGGCGCTTGCCTTCTTTTTGCTTTTCGAGGAGTTTGCGTTTGCGCGTGATGTCTCCGCCGTAGCATTTGGCGAGCACGTTTTTGCGGAGCGGCGCGACGGTTTCGCGCGCGATCACGCGGCTTCCGATCGCGGCTTGAATGGGCACCTCGAACATTTGGCGCGGAATCAGCTTGCGCAGGCGCGCGACGAGTTCGCGGCCGCGTTCGTAAGCCTGCTCGCGATGGCAGACGAGCGTGAGCGCATCGACCGCTTCGCCGCCGACGAGAACGTCGAGTTTGACGAGATCGGCTTCCTGATATCCGGCGAGCTGGTAATCGAGCGAGGCGTAACCGCGCGAAACGCTTTTCAGCCGGTCGTAAAAATCGAGAACGATTTCGTTGAGCGGCAGATCGTAGGTGAGCATCACGCGCGTGGGTGAAAGATATTCGAAATTCTTCTGCACGCCGCGTTTGTCTTCGCAGAGCTGGAGAATCGCGCCGACGGAATCTTCGGACGTGATGATCATCGCGCGAATCACGGGCTCTTCGATTTTCTGGATGAGATTCGGCGAAGGGAATTTCGTCGGATTATCGACTTCGAGAGTTTCGTTCGCGGTCGTCGTGATGCGGTAGCGGACGCTGGGCGCAGTGGTGATGAGATTGAGGCCGAATTCGCGCTCCAGGCGCTCCTGCACGATTTCCATGTGCAGCAAGCCCAGAAAGCCGCAGCGAAAACCGAAACCGAGCGCGGCGGAATTTTCGGGCTCGTAAAAAAACGCGGCGTCATTGAGCTGCAATTTTCCGAGCGCGTCGCGCAGCGGTTCATATTCATTCGCTTGCACCGGATAGAGTCCCGCGAAAACCATCGGCTTGATGGCTTCGAATCCGGGAAGCGGCGCAGCGGGCCGCGCGGCTTCGACGATCGTGTCGCCAACGCGCGCGTCGGCGACTTGCTTGATATTCGCGACGACGAATCCGACGTCGCCTGCGGCGAGCTCTTCGAGCGCGACGGGTTTTGGAGTGAGCGTGCCGAGACTTTCGACTTCGTATTCCTGATTATTGAAGCAAAGGCGGATTTTCATGCGCGGCGTGATGCGGCCCTCCATCACGCGCACGAGAACGACGGCTCCGCGATACGGATCGAACCAGGAATCGAAAATCAGCGCCCGAAGCGGATCTTCGGCGTTGCCTTTTGGAGCGGGAACGCGCGCGACGATGGTTTCGAGGACTTTCTCCACGCCGATTCCACTTTTCGCGCTGATGAGCACCGCGTCAGCAGCGGGAATCGCGAGAACATTTTCGATCTGCTCCTTCACAACGTCGGGCTGCGCGGCGGGCAAATCGATCTTATTGATCACAGGAATAATCGTGAGATTGTGATGCGCGGCGAGAAATGTATTCGCAACAGTCTGCGCTTCGACGCCCTGGCTCGCATCGACGACAAGCAGCGCGCCTTCGCACGCGGAAAGCGCGCGGGAAACTTCGTAGGAAAAATCGACGTGTCCTGGAGTATCGATCAGATTCAGGCGGTAAGTGTTTCCGTCGGGCGAGGCGAATTGCAGACGAATGCTTTTTGCCTTGATGGTGATTCCGCGCTCGCGCTCGAGGTCCATGGAATCGAGGACCTGTTCGTGCATTTCGCGCTGGCTGAGCGCGCCGGTGAGTTCGAGAAGGCGATCGGCGAGTGTGGATTTGCCGTGGTCGATGTGCGCGATGATGCAGAAATTCCGAATGTACTTTGGATCCATCGCGCGCTTTATTCGTTCTCCGTGGGATTCCGCGCAGTCGAGCGCACGTCAGCGCCGATTTGCGAGCGGATTTGAATCAATCAGTCTGCCACAGTTTCCGGCGGCGTCCAAAAGCCGGTGGTGGAGGCGTTCCGCGCGCTTCCCGGGCGGGAATCTTGGGCTCGGAGGCGACGGATGCGACACACGCTTGCGGCGCGCTCATTGGACGGCCCTTCCGCGGGGTATATATTGAGTGTTCGCCCTCGGCGTAGTGTGTGCGGCGGTGCCGGCTGAATAGCGGCTCCGCGCGCGTGCGTTGTGGCACGCGAATCGGGAGCTGCTGCCGGGGACAGAATCGACGGAAATGGCGACTGAAGTCGACAAAACGCTCGAGCGCGCGCGCAAGTTCCTCGAAAAAAACAAGACCAACGACGCAATCGACAGCTATCTATCGGTCTTGAATTTTTCGCCGGGGAATCCCGAAGCCGTGCAGGCGCTCGGGGACCTTTTCACGCAAAAGGGCGATGCGCAGCGCGCCGCGCAGTATTACGGAATGATTTTCGACCGGCTGATCGAGCCGCGCGACGAAGCGAAAGCGATTGCGCTGTATTCGCGGTATCTGAAAAGCTTCGAGCAGCCGGCCGAGCGGCAGGCGCGGTACGCGATCCTGCTTCACAGGCAGAAAAAAATTCCCGAGGCGATCGAGAATTATTCCGCGGCGGCGGAGCGTTTTCTGGTGCGCGGGAAGCACGACGAAGCGCTGAAATGCTACGAGCTGATCACGGAACTCGATCCGGAAAACTCGGACCGGCAAATCAATCTGGCGCAGCTCGCCGAAGACCGCGGGCGGACGGATGTAGCGGCGCGGGCTTACGTGAGAGCGGGGCAGCTGGCGCTGAGCAAGCGGGAAACGACGAAGGCGATCGATTTGCTCGGGCGCGCGCACCGAGTGGCGCCTTCGGATAACAACGTCTCGCTGCTATACGCGCAGGCGCAACTGGCGACGAGCGACATCAAAGGCGCGCTCGAAACGCTGAAGCCGCTGGAGGGCGCGGAACCATCTCCTGCATTCCAACGCTGCTTCGGAGAGGCGCTGCTGCGAAACGGCGAGTTGGACCGCGCCGCCGAGCCGCTGACTGCCTATTACCGCGCGGCGGGCGGAGATCATTCGCTGCTTTTCGATCTGGCGGACCGGTATGCGTCGGCGGGACAGGAAAAGAAGACGGTGGAGATTCTGACAGCGCTGCGCGAAAAATTCAGGGATTCGAGCGCGCAGAACGAGTTTGCTTCGCGGCTCGACAACATCGCGGAAAAAAATACGAAGTCGCTGCCGATCGTGGAGTTCTGGAGCCGCGTGTACAGCGGGCTGAATCGCGAGGCGCGGTATTTCGAAGTGCTGGTGCACCTGTTCGACGCGTATCTCGGGCAGAACAACACGAAGGGCGCCTGCGACGTGCTGGACCGCATGGTGGACATCGATCCGTACGACTACCGGAACCAGCAGCGGCTGGAGCGGCTGCGGGGGCACGCGTCGAGCGAGTACATCGCGCGCGTGGCGTCGCGCCTTGGCGTGACGATGAGCTCTGCGAGCGAAGCAACCGAAGGGGCCTCAACCGCTGCGCCTGAGCCTGCGGCCGAGATCGGTCTCGACGATCTTCTCGTGCAAGCTGAGATTTTTTTGCAGTACTCGCTGCAGCCGAAAGCGCTGGAGCGGCTGGAGAGAATTTCGCAGCTCTATCCGGGCGAGGAAGAACGCAACGAGCGTTACAGGCATTTGTGCGAGCTGGCGAACTGGTGGCCGCCGGGATCGACTTGGAAAGCGCCTGCAGCCGATGACGCGGCGGAGCCGGAAGGCGAGGAGGCGGAGCGGCCCGCTCCAGCGCGCGGCGGCGTGTACACGGCGGAGACGTTGCGCGACCTTTCGAAAATTTCGGAGATCACGCAGAGCATCTACCGGCAATCGGGGCCGCAGGCGATGCTCACGCACGCGGTGAGCGAAATCGGCAAGCACATGCGCGTGGCGCGCTGCATCGTTTCGATCGGGCCGATGGGGCAGCCGTCGCAGCTCTCGTCGGAATATTGCACGCCGCCGCTGAAGCCCGTAACGGTGGCTGACATCACGCGCATCGTCGCGGAAATGGATCGCGCGGTGCCCGACCCGCTTGGCGGACTGCCGATGCAAGCCGCGGCGGCGCACGCGCTGCGGGAAGCGGGACTCACGACGGCGCTGGCAGTGATGCTGATGGACAAGGAGACGCAGACTCCGGCGGGAATGATCATCGCGGGACACACTTCCGCGCACAAGTGGAAACCGGACGAGACGTATTTTCTGCAGGCGATTGGCGATCAGCTGCTGATGGGCGTGAGCCACACACGGCTGAGGTCGCTCGTCCAGACGCTGCAGGTGTCGGATTCGAAGACGGGCTTGATCGCGCGGAGCTCGTATACGGACCGGTTGATCGCCGAAGTGCAGCGCGCGAAGCCGCACAGTTGGCCGGTGTCGCTGATCATTCTGCAAATCGACAAGGGTCAGGAGATCACGCGGCAACAGGGCGACGCGACGGTGGACCGCTATCTGGAAGACGTGGCGCGGACGGTAATGAAGCTCTCGCGGCCGACCGATCTGGCGGTGAAATATACGGCGTGGTCGATGGCGCTGATTTTGCCGGACACGCCGCTGGCCGGAGCTCTCGCGATTGCGGAGCGGATGAAGGCCGCGGCAACGCGCAATCCCAACGGCTCGGAAAAAATGACGGTGAGCGCGGGCGTGGTGGAATCTTTTCCGCGCGGGGATTACGACACCGAAGACGTTGTCACGGAGCTGATCAACCGCGCGGAATCCGCGCTCGACGAAATCCAGCGACGCGGCGGAGATGTGGTGGTGTCGCTCGGCGAGCCGAACCGCTAGAGCGCAGTTGAGTAGGTCTCGAACGTCCTTCCTTTGCGAAATTTAGAATTAATTGCAGCGTGAAATGCCGCGCGGCGGGTGTGCCTGCGCGAGTTCGACTATAATTTGTACATCTCAAGCGAAAACGGAGAAGGCCTTGTTTCCAACTGACGCTGTGATTGTGGCGGGCGCGCGCACGCCGATGGCGCGATATACGGGCGCATTCAAGGATATTTCGGCGATCGATCTGGCGGCAGCGGCATCGCGCGAAGCGATTCACCGATCAGGCGCTGCGCCGGAGGATTTCGAGCATGCGGTTTTCGGAAACGTGATGCACACGAGCGCGGACGCGATCTACGGCGCGCGGCACGTTGCACTGAAGGCGGGATTGGAGGCCGAGACTCCCGCAGTGACGGTGAACCGGCTGTGCGGTTCAGGGATCGAATCGATCGCGCAGGCGGCGCAGCGGATTTTGCTGGGCGAAGCGTCGCTCGTGCTTGCCGGCGGCATGGAAAATATGACGCAAGCGCCGCATGTGATTCGAGGCGCGCGAATAGGCTTCCGGCTGGGCGAAGGGAAGCTGGAAGATTCGCTGATGGTGGGGTTGCTGGACAGCTATTGCGGATGCACGATGTCTGACACGGCGGAAAATGTGGCGGCCGAGCACAGCATCACGCGGCAGGCGAGCGACGAATACGCGCTGCGAAGCCAGCAATTGGCGGAGGCGGCGAATCGGTGCGGCGTTTTCAAGGAAGAGATGATTCCCGTTGAGGTGAAAGTCCGCGGAAAGAAGGAATTTTTCGCGGACGACGATCACCGGCGGCCGGAGACCACGCTCGAAGCGTTATCGAAACTGCCGCCGGCATTTCGCAAAGAAGGAATCGTGACGGCGGGGAATGCGAGCGGGATTGTGGACGGAGCGGCGGCCGTGGTCGTCGCGAAAGAAAGCGTGGCGCGCGAGCGGGGATGGAAGCCGCTGGGGCGGATCGTCTCGTGGGCGGCGGTGGGCGTGGAGCCGCGCGTGATGGGAATCGGGCCGGTGCCCGCGACGAAGAAGGCGCTGCAGCTCGCCGGGCTCAAACTGGAACAGATCGATCGCATCGAAGTGAACGAGGCGTTTGCACCGCAATATCTGGCGGTTGAAAAGGCGCTCGGGTTGAATCGTGACAAAACGAACGTCAACGGGGGCGCGATCGCGTTCGGGCATCCGCTGGGAGCGACGGGAACGCGGCTGGTGCTGACGCTGCTTCTGGAACTGCGCCGGAAAAATCTTCGCTACGGGCTTGCGACAGCGTGCATCGGCGGCGGTCAAGGCATCGCGATGATCGTGGAGTCGCTGGCGTAAGTTCCTTTCGCGCTGCTGCCGCGTGCCACGGCGTTTTGATTGCATCTCCTGTACAATCATGGCCATTTCAAATTGGGGGAATGGATGCCGATTGAAAAAGTAGGCGTCGTCGGCTGCGGATTGATGGGCTCGGGCATCGCCCAGGTCGCGGCGCAGGCAGGATTTCCGGTCACTGTGCGGGAAGTTTCGAACGAGCTGGTCGAAAAAGGACTCAAAAGCATCGAGAAGAATCTCGCGCGGCTGGTGGAAAAGGGCACGCTCAGTGCGGGAGACCGCGATCAGATTCGCGGAAGATTAAAAGGTACGACCAAGCTCGAAGATTTCGCGGCTTGCGATCTGGTGGTTGAAGCAATCATTGAGCAGCTGCCGGCGAAGAAGGAACTTTTCGGCGCGCTCGACAAGATTTGCCCTCCGGCGACGATTTTCGCCAGCAACACTTCCTCGCTGACCGTGACGGAAATGGCCACGGCGACGAAGCGGCCGGAGCGCGTGGTGGGATTGCACTTTTTCAATCCAGTGCCGGTGATGAAGCTGGTGGAAGTGGTGCGGACGATCGCGACGGACCCGAAGGTGTACGACGAGATGGTGGCGTTTGG
>DASTCZ010000383.1:0-17051 GCA_035710585.1 Candidatus Acidiferrales bacterium
GAGTGATAAAGCTGCTCGAGCGAAAGCGCGAGAGCCGTCTCGAAGCCCGTAATCCCAAACGGCGCTTTGTCGAACTCAACCGCCTTCGTCGAAGGTTCGTGCGGCGCGTGGTCCGTCGCAATCGCATCCACGCTGCCATCCGCGAGCCCTTCCATCAGAGCGTCGCGATCGTCGCGCGATGCCAGCGGCGGATTCATTTTGAAGTGCGAATCGTAGATCACATCCTCATCGATCAATGTGAAATGATGCGGAGTCACTTCGCAGCTCACGTTTAACCCGCGTTTCTTCGCCGCTCGCACCAGTGCCAGCGATTCGCCAGCGGACATGTGAGCGATGTGCAGATGCGCGCGGGTGATTTCCGCGACTTGAATATCTCTCGCCACGCAGATCGATTCCGCCGCCGCCGGCATTCCGCGCAATCCCAGCCGCATGGAATTATTTCCTTCGCGCATCACAGCGCCCGCCGCGAGCGAAGCGTCTTCGCAGTGATCGATCACCGGCAAATCGAGCGAGCCGCAATAATCCATCACCTGCCGCATCAGTTTCGCAGTGGCCACCGGGCGGCCGTCATCGCTCACCGCCACGATTCCCGCCATCTTCATCGCGGCAATTTCCGCGAGCGAATCGCCTTTGCTGCCGAGCGAGCACGCGCCGATCGGCCAAACGCGCACCGCACCTCGCTCGGCCGCGCGTTCCACTATCGAGCGCGTGACGCTGGCGTTGTCGTTCACCGGGCGCGTATTCGGCATCGCGCAGACGGCGGTGAATCCTCCGCGCGCCGCTGCGCGAGTTCCCGTTTCGATCGTCTCGGATGCTTCTCCGCCCGGCTCGCGCAAATGGCAGTGCAGGTCGATGAATCCGGGCGCAACGATCAGTCCCGTCGCGTCAAACGTCTCGCACTTTCCGTTTCCCGAGCCGTTGCGCAGAGCCTGGTCGATTTCCGCCGCGCTTCCGATGCGCGCGATCTTGTCATTGTCAAGCAAGAGATCGAGGTTCGCATCCGTCCCCCGGCTCGGATCAATGACGCGGCCGTTGCTAATCCGCAGCATGCATCGATTCCCTTTTTGCCTCAGTGGCGCCCATCGCTTGCGCATCTGCCGGCGAAGTCTGTACTGATTCTCCTCCCGTGCCGATCAGCAGGAAAAGCAGCGCCATCCGGATGGCAATTCCGTTTGTCACCTGCTCGAGCACGCACGATTGCTCGCCGTCCGCGACGGCCGGGTCGATTTCCAGCCCGCGAATCATCGGCCCCGGATGCAAGACCAGCGCTCCCGGCTTCGCCAACTTGAGCCGCTCAGGAGTGAGCTGATAAAGCAAAATGTATTCGTCGGCAGGCAGCGATGGTTCGTTGAGCCTTTCCTGCTGCACGCGCAGCGTCATCACCACGTCCGCGCCTTCGAGCGCATTTTCAATTCGGGACACGCGCCGAATCCGTCCAGCGGACGCAATTTGCTCCAACTCGCGCGGCACCCACATCGCCGGCCCGCACAGAGTGATCTCGCATCCGAGTTTCGTCAGCAGGTGAATATTCGACCGAGCCACGCGGCTGTGCAGGATGTCGCCGAGAATCGTCACTTTGAGCCCGTCGAGTTTGCCTGTGCGGTCGCGCACCGTCAGCGCGTCCAGCAGCGCCTGCGTCGGATGCTCGTGCGTCCCGTCGCCGGCGTTGATGACGGGTATTTGCAGGTGCCGAGCGACAAAATCCGCCGCGCCCGAAGAGCTGTGCCGCATCGCGATGCAATCCGGCTTCATCGCATCGAGCGTGTGCACCGTATCGAGGAGCGACTCTCCCTTTTTCAAGCTCGACGATTCCGCCTGCAGATTCATCGTGTCCGCGCCCAAGCGCGACGCCGCCGTTCCGAAGCTGATTCGCGTGCGCGTCGAAGCTTCGAAAAACGCCAGCGCGACCGTCTTCCCGCGCAAAGTCGCCAGTTTCTTGAGGGGATGCCGCTGAATCTCCTGGAAGGGCGCCGCCTGATCGAGAATAAAAGTGATTTGCTCCGCCGTGAGCGGCTCGATCGACAGCATGTGGCGAAAGCGGTCTAACACGCGGAGCCTCTGCTTCGTTTCTCCTTCCGCGGAACTGCGCTGCGAAGCCTGCATCGGATTCGCAGCCGCCGCGGCAAAACTCATTCCACGCGCTCGACCAGCATCACGCGCTCTTCGTTGTCGACTTCGCGCAGGCGAACTTCAATGATCTCATTGTCGCTCGTCTGCACCATTCTTCCGATAAAGCTCGCCTCGATCGGCAGTTCGCGATGCCCGCGATCGATCAGCACGCACAGCCTTACGCTGCGCGGTCGCCCTAGATCGAAGAGCGCATTCATCGCGGCGCGAACCGTCCTGCCGGTGTACAGCACATCGTCGATCAGGATCAGGTCCTTGCCATCTGTAGAGACAGGGATGTCGCTCGATTGCAGTACCGGTTGTGTCGCGACGGTCGAAAGGTCGTCGCGATACAGCGTGATGTCTAGAGTGCCGACCGGAACTTCGACGCCATCGATCTCGCGCATCGCGTGCGCGATCCGCTTTGAAAGCGGCACTCCGCGACGCCGGATCCCGATCAGGATCAAATTGCTGGTGCCGCCGCTTCGCTCCACAATTTCGTGCGCCACGCGCTGGAGCGTGCGGTCAATTTCTGTTGCGGACATCAGCTGGGATTTTTCGACGACCCGCATCGGGCAGACATCGTAACACACGCCCCGAGTCCCCCGAATGGTACTGGCTGAGCCACGCACATTCCTCTCGGTCAATTTCCACAGCGCTCGCGGGCGGCGGAAATCTCCGCGTGTTAAGATTTCTTCAGTGAGCGCCCAGCGCGAAGTCGACCTGAGCGTACAAATCGGTTCCCTCCATTTTTCAAATCCCCTGATCGCCGCCAGCGGGACCTTCGGCTACGGCCTAGAATTCGCGGATCTCGTCGATTTGAACGCACTCGGCGGTTTCGTCACCAAGGGGCTGTCTCTCGCTCCCATGGAGGGCGCCCCGGCCCCCCGCGTCTGCGAGACGCCCTCCGGAATGTTAAACGCGGTCGGTCTGCAAAACGTCGGCGTCCGCGCTTTCGTGGCCGAAAAACTCCCCGCGCTTCGAAAATTCAAGACCCACGTTATCTGCAACGTCTTCGGCCATACTGCTGGCGAATACGTCGAAGTAATCCGCGTGCTGAATGACAGCGAGGGCGTCTCGGCCTATGAGCTTAACGTCTCCTGCCCCAACACCGACGCCGGCGGAATCGTCTTCGGGGTCGATTGTCAATTGCTCGGTCAATTGGTGGAATCCGCCAAACGTGCCGCTACCCGGCCCCTCTGGGTAAAACTCTCCCCTAACGTCACGGATATCCGAATCATCGCCAGGACCGCCGAATCAGCTGGCGCTGATGCCCTAACCGTCGCCAACACCTACCCTGCAATGGCTGTGGACGTGAGCACCCGCCGTTCCCGTCTCGGCCGGCTCACCGGAGGCCTCTCCGGCCCTGCGATACGACCGATGACTCTTCGCCTTGTGTTCGAGTCGGCCCATACCGTGAGCCTGCCCGTTGTTGGGCTCGGGGGCATCGAATCTGCCGAGGATGTCTTGGAATACTTGGCGGTGGGAGCGAGGGCAGTCCAGATCGGGACTGCCAATTTTGCCAACCCGAGGGCGATTCCGGGGATTCTGGGCGCCCTTCAGAGTCGATTTTTTGATCTTAATTGTAAGACATTAAAAGACTTAACTGATGTACTAGAGCGGTCTGACTATTGAGGTTTTGAAGGGAGGAAGCGTAAGCTGGGTCCCGTAATCGTGGTCAAAAGGACACATAATGCGAAACAAAGGCTACTCGGTCCTGGTCTCGGCAACGCTTATGATCGTCATGTTTGCCCTGGCGCCATCACTGCAGGCACCTCTGATCGCGCACGCTACAGCCCAGCCGGCACACCCTCTCAAGACTTGGACGGTTCGGGCAAGCTGGTACGGCCCTACTTTTCAGGGTCATTTGACGGCAAACGGTGAACTTTACGATATGGCGGCAATGACTGCCGCTCACATGACGCTGCCCTTCGGGTCTATGGTCAGGCTGACCAACACCCGCACCGGCAAGACTGCCGTCGTCCGGATCAACGACCGCGGGCCGTATGTTGAAGGCCGCGACATCGATCTCTCCTATCATGCAGCTGAAAAACTGGGTATCATCGGCTCCGGCGTATCGAAGATAAAGATGGAGCTCATCGAGGAGCCGAAGCGGCCATAGTCACTTCTCATAAAGCCCAACTCGTTGTCGCACTGGATTTCGATCGGCTGGCGCCGGCACTGGCGTTAGCCGATCAGCTAGCCGAATTCCCGATTCTCTTCAAGATAGGGAAGCAGTTGTTTACCGCCGAAGGCCCTGCTGCGGTCCGCGAAGTAGCCAAACGCGGACGCCCAATTTTCCTCGATCTCAAGTATCACGATATTCCCAACACCGTCGCGGGAGCGGTTCGCGCCGCTGTTGATCTGGCTCCGCTCGAACTTCTCAATGTTCACGCGCTCGGCGGCAGCGCAATGATGAAGGCCGCAGCCGACGCAAGGAACTCTGCGAACTCGCGCACCCGCCTGCTCGGCGTCACGATCTTGACGAGCATGGACGCCAAGGCTCTCCGCGAAGTGGGCATCGCAGGTTCCGCAAAAACGGCAGTCCTCCGGCTTGCGAAACTTGCGAAACGATCAGGTTTGGATGGAGTCGTCTGCTCGGCACAAGAGGCCCGCGATTTGCGGAAAAATTTGGGCCCGGACTTCCTGCTTCTGAACGGCGGAATTCGGCCTGCTTCCGAAATCGGAAAGAAAGACGATCAATCGCGCAAGGCCACGCCCGCGTTCGCCGTCGCGGCAGGAGCAAACTATCTTGTCGTCGGCCGTCCCATCAACGCGTCGCGCGAACCGGCGCGCGTCGCTCGCGCGGTCCTCGACGAAATTTCCGAGGCTGAGCGGCAACGCGCGAACGCTCGCTCCCGCGCCGTAGCCTCGTAAGACCCCCTGAAACTTGATTCCTTTCGCTCTCCGCGCAATCCTCTCCTGCAGCGATGAAAAATGTAATCGTCGGAACCGCCGGCCACATCGACCATGGCAAATCGGCGCTCGTTGAAGCCCTGACGGGCACGCATCCCGACAGGCTGGAAGAGGAAAAGCGCCGAGGAATCACGATCGATCTCGGCTTCGCGTTTTTGAAGGATGGCGAGATTTCGCTCGGCTTCATTGACGTGCCCGGCCATGAGCGCTTCGTTCGGAATATGCTCAGCGGCGTCGGCGGCATCGATCTCCTGCTCTTCGTAATCGCAGCAGACGAAGGCATCAAACCGCAGACCCGCGAACACTTCGATATCTGCCGCTTTCTCGGGATTCCGCGCGGAGTTGTAGCAATCACGAAATCGGATTTAGTTGACGCCGATACACTGTCTGCGCGAAAAGCCGAAATTCAGAAATTCCTTCAAGGCTCATTCCTCGAACACGCGCCGCTGATTCCTGTGAGCCCGCGCACGGGAGCCGGGATCGACGATCTCAAGCGCGCCCTAAACCAAATAGCGAGCGAAGTTCCGGCGCGAACCGCTGGCCAGCACTTTCGTCTGCCGATCGACCGAGTTTTCGCGATGAAAGGTTTCGGCACCGTTGTTACCGGCACGCTGGTCTCCGGCTCCGCGAAAATCGGCGACGAAGTCGAAGCTCTACCCAGTGCGCGGCGTCTGCGCGTACGCGGCATTCAGTCGGGAGGCCAGAGTGTCAGTCTGGCCACAGCGGGTCAACGCACCGCTCTGAATTTGGCAGGCTCGTCCGTCGAAGAGCTTCATCGCGGAATGGTCCTCACTTCACCGGGATTGTTTTCCGCTACCACGCGAATCGACTCGCAAATTGAACTCCTTCGTTCGCACCCCCGGCCGTTGAAGCAGCGCTCGCAAGTTCATTTCCATCAGGGCACCTCGGAGACCATCGGAGAAGTAATTCTTCTGGACCGGCGACAGTTGTCTCCCGGAGATACGGCCTTTGCGCAAATTGAGCTGAGCGACGAAATTTTCTTGCTTCCTCGCGATCGGTTCATCATTCGCCAGTTTTCGCCCGTTGTTACGATCGGCGGGGGAATCGTGCTGGATGCGCAGCCGCGCCGCCATAAATCAAACGACCCTCGCGCGCTGGATTTCCTTCGAACGCTCAGCCGCAACAACCCAAATGAGGTTCTCGCGGCGCTTCTCGCATCTGCGCCGGACGCGCTCGACGCCAAATCCGTGATGCGGCGAACCGGATGGCCCTTATCTCAAGTCGAATCGGCCGCGACATCCCTGGAATCGGGTGGAATCGTCACGGTTCTCAAACGCGACCCCAAAGAGTTCCTGCTTACCGAGTCTCTAGCCGCTTGCCAGCGTGCTTTGGCCGAAAATGTGGCGAAATCTCACGGCCAAAATCCGCTGGCCGAAGGAATTCCGCTGGAAGCGCTCCGGGCTTCCGCTGGTGCAGGGCCCGAAGCGTTTCGAGCAGCGCTGGAGCGCGCGATCGCCGAAGGCAAGCTCGCTCTCTCGAATGACTTGGTAAAAGTGGCCGGGCGCGAAGTCGCTCTGCTCCCCGCGGAAGCGCAGGCTCGCGATCGCATCGCCGCGGCATTCGAAAAAGCAGGCCTCTCCGTCCCCGCAGCGAACGAGGTACTTGCCGGCACGTCGCTCGACCCCGCGCGAAGCCACAAGCTCCTGCAAATCCTTCTGCGCGAAGGCATCCTCGTTAAAATTGGCGACGGCCTGATCTTCCATCGCAATGCGCTCGTAAGAGTCCGCGAGCTTCTCGCGCAGCGCAAGCGTACCCGCGGTCCGCGTATGAAAGTGCCCGAATTCAAGGAAATGACCGGCGTCAGCCGCAAATATGCCATCCCGCTCCTGGAATATCTTGACCGCAGCGGAGTTACGCAACGTGTAGGCGATGAGCGTGTTATACTGTAATCTACGCGTTGAGCCCCGCTGCGGGGGAAACTCTGTCTGCGGGCTTAGGAGGCAGGTGCTGTATGGGTGAAATGAGCCCAATTCATTGGCTGATCGTGCTCGCCGTTATCGTGCTGCTTTTTGGCGGCAAAAAAATCCCGGAGGTAATGCGCGGCTTGGGCGAGGGTATTCGAAACTTTAAGGAAGGTATGCACAACACTGGCAGCGGTCCCCAATCGCCTGCTCCGCCCGCTTCAACCGCAGCTCCGACTGCATCGAGCGAAGAGAAGAAGTAAGCCCCATTCACGAACTAACGGTATCGGCCTCAGATTCGAATTTTTTGGGAATTCCTGGCGCGAACGGAAGTTCGCGCCTTCTTGTTTCTAAACGCTCTTAGCGTTCGCCATCACGCAAGCGCGCCAGCATCCGCGTGATCAGCGCGACAGGTAATCCCACAACATTGAAATAGCAGCCTTCGATGCGCGGGATAAATCGCGCTGCGCGGCCTTGAATGGCATATGCGCCGGCCTTATCGAGCGGCTCGACTGAGCGTGCATACTCTTCGATCTCGGTATCAGTCATTCGCGAAAACTGAACGCGCGTAGTTTCGTGCTCGACCATCTCCTCGGTTGCACTGACTCCGCGATGAGCAGAATTCAGGCCTAGCAGCGCAACACCGGTGATCACCTCATGCCAGCGGCCCTGTAGCTTACGCAGCATCGTGACTGACATTTCGAAAGTGTGCGGCTTGCCCAGTATTTCGCCGTCCACCATCACAACCGTGTCGGCCCCAAGCACAACCGCCGCGTCTGGCTGGCGCAACTTCCCGGCAACTGCCCTGGCTTTCAGCAGCGCCAGCCGTTCAACGAGCTCCACGGCGCCCTCTCCCGGGTTGGGCGTTTCGTCGATCTCGGCCGGCATCACGGAAAATTCAAAGCCTGCGGCACGCAAGACTTCCGCGCGGCGCGGCGAAGCCGATGCCAATATGATCTTCATCTTCGGATTGTGGCGGAAAAATAGAAGCTAGACAGGTTCCGCCGCAGGGTGCATCCCGTGCTGCGGCACTTCGTGAACCCCGCGCGCTGGCGGCTCATGGTGTACGCGATAAAAATGATCGAGCGGCCCCGGCCCCTTGCCGATGGGGAATCCGCGCTCCATCGCCTTGGTGACGTACGTCTTCGCGAGCATCACCGCTTCGCGTAGATTCCTTCCGAATGCCAGTTGGACCGCAATCGCCGACGCAAACGTGCACCCGGAGCCGTGAGTATTCTGGAATTTCTCGTTGTCGCCGCCGAGCGTGAGCATTTCCTCTCCGTCAAAGAGCACATCGACCGACCGGTCCATGTGCCCGCCCTTCACGACAGCTGCCTTCGCGCCGTGCTCGCTCACCAGCTTTCGCGCGGCGGCTTCCATGTCTGAAATTCCCTTGATCTCAACTCCCGTCAGCAGCGTGGCTTCCGGCACGTTCGGCGTTACAACCGTCGAGCGCTTGACCATTTCTTCGTTCAGAAATTTAATTCCCGATGCGTCGAGGAGATTTGGTCCGCCCGAGGTCGGCTGAATCACGGGATCGAGCACGATATTCGGCAGTTTTGCCTGATCCAGAAATTCCGCGATCGCCACCGCAACCGCGCGGTTTCCCAGCATTCCGATCTTCACGGCTTGAGGAGTTACGTCTTCCAGGAGTTCATCGAGCTGCGCGCGAAGAGTGGCTGCGGGCGTCACATGCACTGCCTTCACCGCTTTCGTGGATTGCACTGTCAGCGCGGTGATCGCGGCGACGCCGTATCCATTGTGCGCGGCGATCGTCTTCAAATCTGCGGCTACACCGGCCCCTGCGGAAGGATCGAATCCTGCGATGACCAGGACTAACGGCGGTGTCGCCGACACATGATTGCTCAAATTACAGTTCCTTTAGCTCTTCTCGTGCCGCTTCGCGCCCGCGAAAAGGAAAACTGCCGGCGACGCCCTTCGCGAGCGAGCCGGCAAGCAAAATGTACGCGCAGCAATTCCCGCGCGCAAGATAAAATTTCATGAAAAGTCGCGGCGCGACCGTCGAACGGCTTCAGTTTCGAAGTCGCGGTGCGAGAATCGGTCGTAACGCGACTGCGTTTTTGAAACTAACCTGTGTTTTCGTTCTTGGCGTCAGCTTGAGTTCAACTCACGGGAAGAGCCCGCGCACCGTGCTCGCTTCGGCCACGCGTCCGACGGCGAGAATGTACGCCGCGTTCCGCATGTGCGTCCGGTACTTCCTGCTCGTTTCGTAGACGTCGTTGAACGCGCGCTTCATCACGCGCTCCAGGCGCATGTTTACGTCGCCTTCGTCCCAGAAGACGCCTTGCAAATCCTGCGCCCACTCGAAATAGCTCACCGTCACGCCGCCCGCATTCGCCAGAATGTCCGGCAGCACCATCGTTCCCTTTCGCGCGAGCACTTCATCCGCGTGCGGAGTCGTCGGTCCATTCGCCGCTTCCGCCACGATCTTCGCCTTGATCTGATCGGCATTGTGAAGAGTGATGCTGTTCTCGAGCGCTGCCGGAACCAGAATGTCGCACTTCATCGTCAGCAGATCGTCCGCGTTCATCCTCGATGCGCCCGGCATTCCCACCACGGTTCCCGATCGCTCCTTGTATCGCAGCGCTTTGATGGGATCGATTCCACGCGAATTGTGCACCGCTCCTCGCGAATCGCTGATCGCCACGATCTTCGCTTTTTTCTCCGCGAATAACCGCGCTGCGATCGACCCCGCGTTCCCGTATCCTTGAATCGCCACAGTAGAGCCGCGCAGCGACATCTTCTTCACGCGGCAGGCTTCTTCGGTCACCACAACGCACCCGCGCGCGGTCGCCTCGTTGCGTCCTAGCGATCCTCCAAGCGAAATCGGCTTTCCCGTCACCACTCCAAGCGCCGAATACCCCACCGTCATTGAATACGTGTCCATAATCCACGCCATCGTTTGCGAATCGGTGTAGACGTCTGGCGCCGGAATGTCGCGTTCCGGCCCGATGATCGGCAAAATTTCCGACGTATAGCGCCGTGTGAGCCGCTCCAGCTCGCCCTTCGACATGCGCTTCGGATCGCAAATCACTCCGCCCTTGCCGCCGCCGTAGGGAATGTTCACCGTCGCGGTCTTCCATGTCATCCATGCCGCCAGCGCTTTCACTTCATCGAGCGTCACCGAAGGGTGATAACGAATTCCGCCCTTCGCAGGCCCACGAGCAATGCTGTGCTGCACGCGGAATCCGGTAAATACTTTGATCTGCCCGTTGTCCATCTTCACCGGAGCAGAGATCTCCAGGATGCGCTTCGGCGTGCGCAACACCTGCCGCAATCCCGGATCGAGCTTCAGATACTCGGCCGCCATGTCGAACTGCAGCTGCGCGATCCGGAATGGATTCAGGTCTTCGCGCGGCATCACGCGCGGGATCAGTGGCTGGCTTGCGGCTCGCGGTTGCGTGGACATTTCCGATTTTCCTTTTTACCAGTCGCGTTGAGCGCGGCTGTAACGAACATACGGCCGTGTCGGACACAACCCCGCAACTTCAACACTGCAGCGGGGTTACGCGGGCGAAGTGTAGTCAACGCGAATCCGGCGTGTCAATGAAAACACCGAAAAAAGCGATATCTTTGACGAAACGCAACCAATCGCGCGCCTCCGGCTTACCACTTTGTCTACGGGTATAACTAATTTGTTTTGTTGATCTTATGGCGCGGAGATCGCGTCGCAGCCCATAAACGGGCGCAACTCTTCCGGAATGGCCACCGACCCGTCGGCACGCTGATAGTTCTCGATGATCGCGATCCAGGTCCGGCCTACCGCCAAGCCTGAACCGTTCAACGTGTGCACAAATTCGCTCTTCCCGGCCTTCGGTTTGAATCGCACGCCGGCCCGCCGCGCCTGAAACGCTTCGCAGTTCGAGCAGGACGATATTTCTCGAAATTCGTTGCTCGAAGGCAGCCACACTTCGATGTCATACGTCTTCGCCGAGGCAAATCCCATGTCGCCCGTGCACAGCTGCATCACGCGATAATGCAGTCCGAGCTTCTGCAAAATAGTCTCCGCATTTCGCGTGAGCGATTCCAGCTCCTCATAGCTCTTCTCCGGATGCGCGAACTTGAATAGCTCCACCTTCTGAAATTGGTGGTGCCGCAAAATCCCGCGAGTGTCGCGTCCGGCCGCGCCCGATTCCGAACGGAAACACGAAGTCCACGCCGTGACGCGCACGGGCAGCTTTTCTTCCGGGATCGTCTCATCGCGATACATGTTGTGCAGTTCGACTTCGGATGTCGGCGTCAGCCAGTAGTCGCCGCCCTCCAGCTTGAAAAGATCCGCCGCGAATTTTGGCAATTGTCCTGATCCGACCAGCGACGTGGAATTCACGATAAATGGTGGCAAGATTTCTGTGTATCCGTGCTCGCGCGTGTGTACATCCAGAAAAAAATTCGCCAGCGCCCGTTCGAGCCTCGCGCCGGCGCCGCGATAGAGCGCAAACCTCGCCCCTGCGATTTTCGCCGCGCGCTCCAGGTCCAGAATTCCCAGCTGTTCGCCGATCTCCCAGTGCGGCTTCGGCTTGAAATCGAATTTCGGCGGCGCGCCCCACCGCCGCACTTCTACATTTTCTTCCGCGCTGTGCCCTGCAGGCACCGAAGCGTGAGGCACGTTCGGCACGCGCAGCATGAAATCGCGAAGCCGCTCGTCGAATTCCGTCACTCGCGCGTCATTCGCCGCAATTTCCGCGGACACTTGCTTCATCTGAGCCAGTATCGGCGCGGCATCCTCACCAGCCTTTTTCTTTCGAGCGATTTCCTCGCTGGCCTTGTTCCGCTCCGCCTTCAGCCGCTCATTGGCGGTGATCGCCTCGCGACGCTCGCGGTCCAGCGCGCGAAATCCCGCGAAATCGATCTCAGCTCCGCGGTTTGCCGCCATCTTCTCGAATAATTCGAGATGCTCCCGGAAATACGCCAAATCATGCATAGGGCGAATAGCATACTGGAATACGCTGGGAGCACGAAAACATCCGTGTCAATTTTCTGGTATTTCCGGGCTTAGGATTATCCGCAAGTTGGAGTTGCGGTGCAGGATTGACGCAAGCCGCAACGCGCAGAGCAACTCCCGTTCGCCGACAAAACTCTAGTCGCCGCGATGCATCTGCATCGTCTGGTCCACGCTGATTGTTGGGTAATGAAGTCCCGCGGCCATCTGTTCGCCCGACTGCGGCTTCCACTTCGCCACCGCCGTAAATCCGCTGTCCGTCGTTTCCACTGAATAGGTGTACCCGTCGCGCCCGCTGCGCGTCATCGTCAGGTCGCCATTGCTGATCAGTTGGTCGAGGCTCGCATATGATCCCGCCGACGCAAAATGGGCTCGCTCCGCCTGGGCGATCGCGTTCAAATCCATTTCCACGCCCGTCGTGCTGATTTCCTGCGTGATGGGCTGATTTCCCTGCCCGGGCGCCGCCCCGTGCAAAAAGAAATAGTAGATCCCGAGCCCGATTCCCAGCGTCACCACCAAACTAATCATCGCGCGCATAGGAAAATTCTCGTCCGCCCAACCTCCAGCGGCAAGCGCGCCGCCCAAATCCGTTCCGGAAGAATTACTGTCCTTCAGGCCCGTCGCGCCTCCAACCCGCTTCACGCGCCTCGCATCTGAAACAACGCGCGCGAAATCCGCGTCTCCATCCGTAGACCGTTTGAATCCGCGCGAATTGACGGCTACACAGCCTGCGTCTAGCATGTTTTCCGGAGTCGATTGCGCGCGTCGATTACTTCGTGGGAGTGCGAATGAAAAAACTTCTGCCGGCCGTCTGCATCTTTGTCTTTTCAATCGTCGCGATATCCGCCCGCGCGCAGACCGCTCCCGGCCAGGCCGCAGCGCGCCCCGCCGCCGCCGAAACGCTCCCTCCGGAAATCCATCTCGTCACGCGCGAGCTTCCCAACGGCCTCAAGCTCGTCATGGCCGAAGACCACGATGCTCCCGTCATTAATCTGCAGATGTGGTACCACGTCGGCTCGAAGGACGAACGCCCCGGCCGCACCGGCTTCGCCCATCTTTTCGAGCACTTGATGTACAAGGGCTCGGCGCACGTCGCGCCCGAAGAGCATTCCCGCATCATCGAGGCCATGGGCGGCTTCGACAATGCCGGCACTTTCGACGACGTGACGGTTTTCTGGGAAACCTTTCCGAGCAATTACCTCGAACGCGTCCTTTGGCTCGAAGCCGACCGCATGGGCAGCCTGAAAGTTGACGACGCCAATTTCAAATCCGAGCGCGAAGTCGTCAAAGAAGAGCGCCGCACGCGCGTCGATAATGTGCCTTATGGCCGCGTAATCGAAGATCTTTATGCCGCCGCGTTTACCGTTCACCCGTATCACCACACCACCATCGGCAGCATGGAAGATCTCGATAAGGCCACCGTCGGCGATGTGCAAGAATTTTTCAACGCCTACTACCGCCCCGATAACGCTACTGTCGTGATCGTCGGCGATTTCTCCGCCGAAGATGCCGCCGCATGGGCGCAAAAATATTTCGGCGGGATTCCCAAACCCTCCCAGCCCATCCAGCGGCCCGCGAAACCTGAACCTCCGCAGACCGAAGAGCGGCGTTTGACGAAGTCCTATCCGAACTCGCCGCTTCCCGCGATCGTGATCGGTTACAAGACTCCCGGCCAGTTTTCCGCCGATTACTATCCGCTCGACCTCGCTTCCAATATTCTTTCCGGCGGCGAAAGCAGCCGGCTCTATAAAAAACTCGTCTACGAAGATCAAATCGCCGTGCAGACTTCCGGCTCTGGAAATTTCACCGAAGATCCCAATCTGTTTTTTGCGATCGCCGTCATGGCGCAGGGACACAGCGCCGCGGAAGGCGAAAAATCAATCCACGGCGTGCTCGATCAGATGAAAAGTCTGCCGGTAACCGATCTCGAGCTGCGCAAAGCGAAAAATCAGGAAGTCGCCAGCTTCATTCTGGCACGCGAAACCGTGCAATCGAAGGCTGACGCGATAGGCCGCTACGCCGTCGTCGGCAAAAATCCAAACCTCATCAACACGGATCTTTCTACCTACCTCAAAATCACCAGCGCCGATCTTCAACGTGTCGCGCAGAACTACTTCACCGCCAATCGCAGCACGGTTCTGATCGTCGAGCCGCCTCCTGCGAATCCCCCCGCCCACCCCGGCGAATCGGAGCACCGCCAGTGAGCCGCTCCCAGATTGTGCTGTATCCCAAACTAATTCTCTCAGCTCTGCTTCTCTCGGCCGCTGCCACAGCGCAGACCGCTTCGCAACAAAAGACGCCGGCTCCGCCAGCAGCGCCTGCCGCCGCTCAGCTAAACCCTCAAATTCCCGGTGCGGCGCAGCCCAAGAGCTACAAATTTCCTCCCGTCGCCTCGCGCACTCTCGCCAATGGCATGCGCGTTTTCGTCGTCAGCTCGTCCACGATGCCCGCGGTCACTGCGCGCCTCATACTTACTGCAGCCGGCTCCGTCAACGATCCTCACGGAAAGCCCGGCATCGCCGCGATGACTGCAAGCCTGCTCACGCAAGGCACGGATAAGCGCACCGCACAGCAGATCGCGGAAGCCATCGACTTCGTCGGCGGCAGCCTCTCTGCCAACGCCGCGAGCGACGGCACCGTCATTTCCGTCACCGTCGTCAAGAAAGATTTCGATCTCGCCATGGATTTACTGGCAGACGTGACGCTCCACGCAAATTTCCAACCCGAAGAGATCGAGCGCCAGCGCCAGCAACTGCTCTCCGGCCTGCAACTCAATTATCAGGACGCCGACTATCTCGCTTCCGCGGCGTTCGGCCGCATCGTCTACGGCTCGCATCCGTACGGTCTGCCCGGCGAAGGCACGCCCGCATCGGCGCAGGCAATGACGCGCGACGATTTCGTCCGCTTCCGCGATACCTACTATTCCCCGAATACCGCGCTGCTTGCATTCTCCGGGGACATCTCTCCTGACGCCGCCTTCGCCGCCGCCGAAAAAATGTTCGGCGCGTGGCAGAAAAAAGCTGTGCCCGTAGATGACGGCGCTCCGCCCGTCACTCCACCGGGCGTCCATATCACCGTCATCGATAAGCCCGACGCCGTGCAGACGCAGATTCGCGTCGGCAAAAGCGCGATTCGCCGGACCGATCCGGATTACATTCCGCTCTACGTTTCCAACCGCATCTTCGGCGGCGGATACAACAGCAGGCTCAATACCGAGGTCCGCGTAAAGAGCGGCCTCACCTACGGCGCAAATTCCGGATTCGACATGCGTTTGCTTGGCGGAAGTTTCGTTGCCTCTACTTCCACGCGCACGGAAGCCACTGTTCCCGCGCTCAAGCTCGTCACCGACCTGATGAAGGGGATGGCTTCAAAAGACGTCAAGCCAGAGGAATTGAAATTCGCGCGCGATTATCTCGTCGGCGTATATCCCATCCAGACCGAAACGACTGACTCCGTCGCCGATCGCGTCTTGATGGTTGCGCATTACGGCCTCGCCGCGGATTTCAACGAGACCTATCAGTCGCACATCGCCGCCGTGACGCTCGATCAGGTCGATGCCATGGCTGCGAAGTATTTCGACCCGGCTGCGCTCGACGTCGTCCTCGTGGGAAATGCGGCCCAGTTCCGCGACGCTTTGAAAAAAGAATTTCCCTCTGCCAGCTATGATGAAATCTCCGCCGCTGAGCTCGACTTGATGCAGCCGGGCCTGCACAAATATGTGGAGGCCGTCCCGGCGCCGACGCCCGAATCGCTGGCGCGCGGTAAAGCGATGCTTGCAGATGCCACGCAAGCCGCCGGCGGCGACGCACTCGCGAAAATCCAGAGCATGGAGTCCAGCTTCTCCGGACACGCCACCATGGGCCAGAGCGAAATGCCCCTCAACGCCAAAGTGGTCATCGTATTTCCCGATCGCGTGCGCGTGGATATCAAGCTCCCCATCGGCGACCTCGTTCAGGCCTACGACGGAAAGAACGGGTGGGTCCAGAATCCGCAGGGCGCCGCGGCCGTGCCGCCGGATCAGAACACCGAGTTCATCCGCACAATTCTGCTCGCCGGAGGATGGGAGCTTCTTCGCGAAGCGTCAGCCGGAAAAGTCCAGGCGCAATTTCTCGGCGATCGCGACCTGATGGGCCAGCGCGCCCAGGCAGTCTCCGTCAATGCTGACGGCATCCAAATGATTGTGTATCTCGATCCTTCCACACACTACCTCGCAGGCGCGCGCTTCAATCAGGATACGCCGCAGGGGAAAGTCGAAACCGTCGAGTTGTGGAGCGACTACCGGGATGTGCAGGGACTGAAATTCCCGTATCACACCGTCACCTATCGCGATGGCGCGAGATTTTCCGAAAGCACCACGGAAGACATCAAGCTCAATACCAGCCCCGAGGCCCATCTTTTCGTCAAACCGCAATGAAACTCCGCCATCTCGCTGATTCGCGCTCTGCCGGAATCTCGCATAAACTGTTCGTTCCGCCGGCCGTCTAATCCGGCAGAAAGAGACACAATTGAAGAATCTTCGCGCCCTCGTCCCGCAATCCTTGCAAGCGAAATTTCTTATCTCCGGAACCGCGATTCTTTTTGCCGCCGTCTCCGTCTATGCATTTCCGAAGACGAACAAGCCCGCAAAACCCGCCGCGCGTCCGGCACCGCAGCAGATCGCCGCGTCGCCGCTGCTCGCCGTGATGAGTGCGGAACTCGACCGCTCCATGCCCGTTCTGACGAAGGCCGATCCGCCCGCCTATTTCATCAACTACACCGTCACGGAATCGCAGCGCACCAACGTCTCAGGCTCCAATGGCGCTCTTCTCGATAGCTCAGAAAATCGCAATCGCTGGCTCGAAGCGCAGGTGCGCGTCGGCAACTACGATCTCGACAACACCCACAAAGTTGGGGGTACGCAGCCCGCTTATCAGCCCAGTCCCGGCACCGCTGTTCCGCTCGAAGAAGACGCGTCTGTGATTCGCCGCGCAATCTGGCTCGAAACCGATAAGCAATATCGCAACGCTGCCGAAGCGCTCATCAAGATCAAAACCAGCAAGGAAGTGCAGGTTCAATCAGCGGAAGGCAGCGCACCGGATTTCTCCCGCGAAAAACCGCACAACTCGGTCGGCGCCCACGTCGCATACCAACTCGATCGAAAGCCGTGG
>DASTCZ010000384.1:0-19923 GCA_035710585.1 Candidatus Acidiferrales bacterium
GCGGTCGTAGGTTTCCGTGACGGTCGTGAGCAGCGCCGCGATCCGCGCATTTCCATCGCGGCGCAGCTCATCGAGCGCCATGCAACTGTCTTTACCGCCGCTCCAGCAGAAGAGTACAGGTTCGCTCATCGCACCTCATTCGCCGCCGAACTTCAGTTTGAGGCCTCCGCGGACTTCGCGGCCGAGCGCGGGGAACCCGAGCGCTTCTTGATACTGCTTGTCGAGGACGTTGCCCGCGCGCACGAAAACTGACATCCGCCGATCGACGCGATAGGTGCCCGCAACGTCGAAGCGCGAATAGCCCGGATTGCGCGTGAAGCCGAGGCCGAGGAAATCGCTGTCCGTGCGTTGGCCGGTGATGTATCCGACGAGATTGAAATCGAAACGCTTCAGCGCCGCATTGATTTCGATGGTGCCGGAATTTACGGGCCGGCGAAGCAAGCGATTCCCCGGAATTTCCGAAGGATCAAACGCGTTCGGCGCGCGCAGCACGCGCGTGTCGTCATACGTGTAATGCCCCGCGATCGTCAGCCACGAGCGGAGGCGCGTCTCAGCCGTAAATCGCGCCCCGCGGGAACGCGCCAAGTCGGTGTTGAAGAAAGTTCCAACGCCGAACGGACAGGACGCCGTTGGGAGAAACGAAGCAAAGCTGATTACGTTGCGAAATTGGTCGTAGAAGTAATCCGCGGTCACGCGGACGCGATCGCTCGCGAGATGCTGTTCGATTCCCGCGCTGCCCGTGCGGCTTTCTTCCGGCTGAAGATTCGGATTGCCCGGAAAGCAGGGATCTGTGCCGAAGGATTGATCGAGCCTCGGTTCGTCAATGCCCTGGCCGTAAAATGCGTGCAGGCGCGTGGCGCCGATCGCTTCGCCGCCCTCGCGCGCAACGTAGGAAATTCCTGCACGAGGTACAACACGAGTGCCGAAGCCGGCATTGTCTTCTGCACGAGCCCCCGCATTCAGCGTGAACCTCTTCCGCAACTGCCAGCGCGCGTCGAGAAATCCGGCCTGATTTCGCCGCTGCGCATGTTCGCCGCCGAGCGCCGCGGGGAATCCGTTTTCAATTTCCCCATAGTATCCGGCCGTGAACGCGCCCTGCTTGACGAGATAACTCGTTTGCGCGTCGATCGACGCGCGATTGAACTGGCTCGTGGAAGTGAAAAACGGGAAGTCGCTATCGATCGTATGGAGGCTCGCCTCGTTTCCGTTCACATGCACGAGCCAGTGTTGGCCGAGCTGCGCCTCCCAGATTAGCGACGCGTAGAAATTGTGGAGCGCAGCGGACGATCCAAGATCGGGTGGCAGAAAGAGCGTCTGCCCAGGCGTTCCGGCGAAACTGGAGTTGTCGCGCAAGCTCAGCCGGAGCGTGTTGCCTTCCCGGATTTTCCAGCCAAAATTCGCATTCAATCCGCGGTTCAGGAACCGGTCATTCGCTCCCTGGCCATTCGTGGAGAAATAATTCGCGCCTACCGAATAATCGAACGCATCAATCAGACCGCTTACCTGCGCGCTGCCGCGTCCGGTATCGAACGATCCGCCTTCACCGGTAAGGTCCAACTCCGGCGCGCGAGTCGCGCCTCGATGCGTAAAAATTTGCACCACTCCGGCCATGGCGTCCGATCCGTAAAGCGCGCTTTCGGCCCCGTGCACGACTTCGATTTTGTCCACGCTGTCGAGCGTGAAATCCGAAACGTCGATAAAGCCGCCCGAATCATTTGCGGGTGCGCCATCGATGAGCACTTTCGTGTAATTGGAATTCCCGCCATCGAGGAAGATCGTCGCCTGGCCGCCTTCGCGGCCCGTGCGAGCCAGACTGAATCCGGGCAGCGTCGCGAGCAGATCGGGGAGCGAATTTAGCTCGCGATGATCGATCTCGGCACGAGTCACCACATCGACTTGAGTTGTCGCGGCGTTGGACTCGACCGGTGTGCTCTCCGCGGTGACGACAACGCTCGAGGAAAGCGGCTCGAGCGCTAACGACACTTGCAATTCCTGCGTCGCGCCGCCAGACACGTTCACTTCGCGCTCGTATTTCGCAAACGAGATGCGAGCGACCGATATCCGATATCGACCTGGAGTGAGAGGCAACTCGAACCGCCCGTCATCGCCGGAAGTTGCTTCATTCGCAGACGCGCCGCCAGTGTTTGAACCGATCGCTTCCACTGAAATTTTGGCTCCCGAGATTGCACGTCCGGAAGGATCGGTAATCGTTCCGCGCAGCACCGAACTGGCCGAGCCGGACGTTTGGGGGAAAAGAACGAAAGGAAGGAAACACCAAAGCGCAAAAGCTGGAACGAACTTCAGAAAATCGTAGCGTCGCAACCTCATTTTTCCTCCTCTCCCTCTCGCGCGGGAGTTGAAGGTGGTCCGGCCGCCCCGGCGCATTCGTGCGCCAGTGCGTGCAGGATGCGGACTCCGCCGGTCTCCTGGCTCGGCGGCATGCTCGTGAAGAGCGATCATCGGCCGCGCCTTCCCATCCGCCCAGCCTTCACCGGAACGGACAGTGACGCGGCCAAGAAAGCCGCCTTACAGTCGCGCGGCGGCGACGGCTTTGCACCGTCTTCCCGTGCGCGGAGTCTGCGGTGAATCAGTGCAGCGCGCGGCCGTCAGCCGCTGCGCCGCCGGAAAAAACTTGCCCTTCCAAAAAATCGCCGCAACTCGCAGCGAATCTCAATTCGCACGCGCCGAGCGCGGACCGCGGATATGCACGCGCGGCTTGCCTTCCGGCCCCAGTTCAACATCGAGCGGTGCGGCGAAAACCTGTTCCAGCAATTCGCGGTTGTAGACTTCGGCCGGTGTTCCGACGCGCAAGCATTTGCCGCCGTGCAGCAGCACGACCTGATCGGCAAATTCAGCAGCGAGACTCAATTCGTGCGTGACGATCACCACGGCGTATCGATTTTCAGCGGCGAGCTGTCCGAGGCGCTCGAGCAATTCAACCTGCGCGCCGATATCCAGATGCAAAGTCGGCTCGTCCAGCAGCACGAGAATCGGCTGCTGCGCCAGCGCGCGCGCCAAAATCACGCGCTGCTTTTCGCCGCCCGAGATTTCGTGCATCCAGCGGTCGCGCAAATGCGACGCACCCACCTGCGACAGCGCATTTTCAGCGATGGCGATGTCTTCCGCAGTTTCGAATCGAAGCGATTTCCCGTACGGGTAGCGGCCCTGCAAAACGTATTCGCCCGCGCGGATCGCAAATTGCAGATTCGTCTCTTGATGCACGACGGCGATCCCCTGCGCGCGCGTGCGCACATCGAGGCGGGAAACTTCCATGCCTTCGAGCTGCACCCGGCCCGAGAGCGGCTTCAAAATGCCGGAGCACAAGTTCAGTAGAGTGGATTTTCCGCTGGCGTTCGGCCCGAGGATCGCCGCGATTTCGCGCTGCCGGACGGTGAACGTCGTGGCGCTCAGTGTAAAAAGCGGTGCTGCATGCCCGCGCGAATGGTAGGCGTAGCTGGCCTGTTCGACGTTGAGGCGCACGGCTTCGACAGCGGCATGCGTCTCGCCGGCCGCGGATGGATGCAGGCTTGGAGAACTCACGCCATCCTCCGCCGCAGCAAATATAAAAACACCGGCGCGCCGGCGATGGCCGTCATGGCGCCGACGGGCAACTCGGTGGGAGCAACCACGGTGCGTGCGAGAGTGTCGGCGACGACCACGACGATCGCGCCGCCGATCGCGGAAGCAGGAATCAACACGCGGTAATCGCTCCCGAAAAGCAGCCGCATCACGTGCGGCACCAGCAATCCGACGTAGCCGATCGCGCCGCTCACGGAAACCGCCAGAGCCGTGAGCAGCGACGCGCTGATGTAGACCACCAGCTTCACGCGCGTCACTTCCACGCCAAGATGAATCGCTTCGCGCTCGCCCGTGGTGATGATGTTCAAGTCGCCGGCGGTCGTGTAGATCGCGCCGGCGCCGATCAGAAGACCTACCCCGAGAATCCAGCGCAGGCTGGCGGCGAGCGGCGTGGAAAGATCGCCCATCAACCAAAACGACATTCCGCGAAATTCGTGGCCGGGAAGAGTGGACATCAAAAACACAATGACCGCCGAGAGAAACGATGCGGCAATGATTCCGCCGAGCAGCAGCGTGGTGCTATCGAGCTGACCTTCGCGGCGGCCGAGGAAGTAAACCAGCGTAATCGTCGCCGTGGCGGTGATGAATGCGGCTGCCGGACTCATCAAGGGAAGCTGTGGCAACGCGATCACGGCGATGATCGCGCCCAGGGCCGCGCCGCTCGAAACTCCGAGCACATACGGATCGGCCAGCGGATTCCGCAGCAGCGCCTGAAAGCCCGCGCCCGAAACGGAAAGCGCCGCTCCGACAAGAATTCCCAGCACAATCCTCGGCAGGCGCAGATCGAACACAATCAAGCTGTATTCCGACGGGAGCTGCGCGCTGCGGCCGATCAGTACGCGGCCGAGATTCACCGCGAGGTCGGCCACCGAGATGGGCACCGCGCCGACTTTCAGGCTGAGTACGACGACGCCGAAGAGAACCGCCAGCATGATGATGCAAATCCACGCGACACGCTCGAGGGTGACGGGCTTCATCGCGCGATTTCCCGTTGCGGCGTGGACGGCGAGGAAAACGCCTCCGGATGCAATTGCCGCGCGAGTACCTCGATCGCGTCGATCAGGCGCGGCGCCGGATAGCTGATGGCGTCCGGCACAATGGCGACGCGCTTCTCGCGCACGGCACGCAAATCCCGCCATCCTGGCGTATCAACGATCGCAGCGAATTCCTGTTGGCCGCGCGCGCGATCGTCCGCGGAAAACACCAGGTAATCGGGCTGCAGCTTCACCATCTCTTCCATGCTTACGTGCGGCCAATCCTGTTCGGACGTGATCACCGATTCCGCTCCGGCAGCGCGCATGGCGTCTGCCAAAAACGTCTGCTGGCCCATGGAAATCAGCGGATCTCTCCAAACCACGAAGAGCACGCGCACGCGCGGCACATTCTGCAGCTGTTGATGCAACGCATCCAGCCGCGCCTGCAATGCGGCGGCGATTTTATCGCCTTGCTCTTCCGCGCCGATCACTCGCGCGAGCTTTTGCATCGATTGAAGCACGTCTGCGACGCTGCGCGCGTAGGTTCCGTACACGGCGATGTGCAGCGATTCCAGCGCGCGGACCGTCTCGATGCGATTGCCGGCTTTCGATGCGATGACGACGTCCGGCTTCAGCGCCACAATCTCTTCGAGGTTTGGCGCCATCACACTTCCGACGTGAGGTTTCTGGCGCGCCTCGGGCGGGTAATCGCAGAAGTCGGTATCGCCCACGAGCCGATCCTGCGCGCCGAGGGCGAAAATCGTTTCTGTGACGCTGGGAGCGAGAGACACGATTCTTTTTACTGGCTGCACCATCCGCACTTCGCGGCCCACGTCGTCGGTCACAGTGATCGACGACGTTTGTCCGCGCGCGGCGCCCGCGAAGATAAGGCTCGTTGCAACAGCTAAGAACGCGAGCGCGATGCAGTGCAGGAGGCGCAATGCACTGCGCCTTCGCATCTCGCAGAGCCTGCTCCGCGCGGCCGAATTTGGAAAAACGCTCATTCGCAAAATAAAAAAGCCCCACGAGAGATGGGGCCGTTCGCCGCGCTCTTTCTCGCGAAGAGCTGGCGCCAAAGGCGCGGCGGGTATCCTGACTGACGGCTCAAAGCCGATCACAGTGGCGGGACCGCGGCCGATTCTCACGGCCTTCCCCCGAAAATCCGTGCCTGCAAATTGTCTCGCGCAGTCTATGACGCGAGTTGCACGCTGTCAATTCGGCGCGGATCGGCCGGAATTCCAGCGAGATTCAGCGCGCGAATCATGCGCCGAAGTAGCCCTTTGCTTTCGCCTCCACCAGACGCACTTTGATGTACTCCCACAGCGGAGGGCAGCCCGCGTTGATTTGCGATTCCACGCGCTTTAAGACTCGCTCGTAGCTGATGCCGTTTTCCCGCCAGCTTTGTCCATTGTTTAAAAGATTGAGCAGCACGGGCATGGCGCGGTCCACGGCATTGGCGAAGCGCGATTCCGGCGTCTCGCCGCGCTCGAATTCTTCCCACAGCTCGACGAATTCTGCTCCCGCGCCTGAGGGCAATATGCCAAAAATGCGCCTGACGCAGGCGAGCTCCGCCGCCTTCCGCTGTTCCCAGCCGCCTTCGACAAACGCCATCGTGTCGCCGGTTTCGATTTCGCCCACGTCGTGCACCAGCAGCATGCGCACGACGCGGTTGAAGTCGATGCCTGGCTGCGCGTAATCACGCAACGCGAGAGCGAGCACGGCGAGCTGCCAGCTGTGCTCCGCTGAATTTTCGTAGCGGGCGAGTCCGAGCGGCTTCACTTTGCGCGTGACGGCCTTGAGTTTTTCGAGCTCGAGTATGAAGTCAATAATGGGCTGCATGCGCTCCTCTGCCAGGGCCAGCGGCTCCAGCGCGGCACATTATGATGCTGAATCGCGCGGCTTCCCCTATAATCCCGCAATTCAGGAAGCCCATGCCCGGGGATCCGAACGAAAGCAGCCTGCCTTTGCCCGTGGTCGGAGTCGTGTCTCTCGACGAAACCGCCTTTCGCGAAATGCGCCGCGAGCTTGGCGCGCATTTTCAATTGAAGCTCGCCACGACCGAAACGCAAATCACGGAACTGGTGGCGCACGAAGCGACGCAAGCGGTGATGTTTGATCTCGATTGCGTCGGCAGCGGCGCACTCGATGGAATCGATGCCCTCAAGGAAATTCGCGGGCTGCGCGACGACGTCGTCCTCGTGGCCATGACGCAATCGCACGAGCGCAGTATTCCGCTGAAAGCCAGCCAGGCCGGTGCCGACGAGTTTTTTCTGCTGCCTCTGAGTCTTCCGGTTGTGCAGATCGTTTTGCACCGCGCCATCGAGAAGCGCGTACTCGAAATCGAGGGACGGCGGCTATTCGAGCAGGCGGAAAGCGGCGCGGCATTTGGCGCCATGATTGGGCGAAGCGCGCCGATGCAGAAGGTGTACCAGGCGATCCTCGCGGTTGCGAATGGAAACGCGACGGTGGTGCTCCGCGGCGAAAGCGGCACCGGCAAAGAACTTATCGCCGAAGCGATCGTCCGATTGGGAAATCGGGCGGAGAAGCCATACATCTGCCTGAATTGTTCCGCGCTGCCTGAAGGACTGATCGAATCGGAACTCTTCGGCTACGAAAAAGGTGCGTTCACGGGTGCGGACGAATCGCGGCACGGGCTGATCGAGGCCGCGCACACGGGCACGCTCTTTCTCGATGAGATCACCACTCTCAATCCCGCACTGCAGGCAAAGCTGCTGCGCGCGCTGCAAACGCACGCGGTGCAGCGCCTGGGCGGCCGCACTACGAAAAAAATCGATTTCCGTTTGATTTGTGCGACCAACGACGACCTCGAAGAGCAAGTGCGGCTCGGGCGTTTTCGCGAGGACCTCTACTACCGCATCAACGTGATCCCCATTTTCGTGCCTCCGCTGCGCGAACGCGAGGGCGATATTCCGCTGCTTGTCGATCATTTCCTGCGTATTTATTCGGGCGCGGCGAAAAAGCCCGTCAAGCAAGTGCAGCCCGACGTGATGGAGATTTTTGAGGACTACCGCTGGCCGGGAAATGTCCGCGAACTGGAAAATATCGTCCAGCGGCTGGTGGTGATGAACGATGGGCATGCGATCACGGCTGAGCAGCTTCCGCAATCACTGCTGGCATCGAGCGCGGCGAGCCAGGAAGCCATCTTGATTCCCGAAAAGGGTGTGGATTTCGACGCCGAGATGCGCCGGATCGAGATTGCTTACCTCAATGCGGCCTTGAAGCGCGCGGGAGGTAAAAAGACCGCTGCCGCCGCGCTTCTGCAAATCGACCCGCAGCGGATGAAGTATCTCTGCCGCACTCTGAAGCCGGAAAACGGTTAAAAATTGACCCATCAGCGATTAAATTTTAACCTTCGATTAATTCTTTACCGATAGTTGCGACAAACTCGAATCAGCACAGCGATGTAACTGGCTGATTTTGCAGCATGTTGCAAATTCCGTGTTCGCCGTGGCCGTTTGGCCAGCGAGATGCAATGTAGTGGAAGCGTCGGGGCCGTTAGAACGGCACCCAGCTCAAAACTGAGGAGAAAGACAGATGGCCATCCAAAAGAAATCGTTGATCAAGACCCTGAAGACGGCAAAGAAGGCCAAGGTGGCCGCCGCCCCGATCGCGAAGAACGAAAAGGGCACCAGCCAGAAGTCGCCAGTGATGCACTACGGCAAGCAGTACGCGCAGGCTTATACCCGCGCCGATTTTACGAGAATTTAATTTGTCGGCCCGGTGACCCGGGCTGAGAAGTGGAAGGGATCACAGGAAGGCTGCCTTTGGGCAGCCTTCTTTTTTTGTTACTTAGGTTCCGCTTACCAGAGCTTGCGGCTGACGAAATTCATTGCAGCTTGCCATGCGAACCCACCGATGCTCCTGCGCTCGCCCAAAATTCGCGCGCTGCCTTCCAGGCCTGGCCGCAATGCTCCATCGGGATTCGCGATCCGCAGATCCGCGACGTAGAAGTGCGGCGCCTGTAATCCTTTGTAATCGGATTGCTCGATCAGTCCAGGCTCCACTTCGGATTGCGCCGGAGAAATTGCCACGGTTTGCGCGTCCCATTTCCTCGCGATGCCATTCACTTCGATTTGCGCGGCTGAACCGGCGCGAATTTTATAAAGCTCGTGTTCGGGTACGAAAATCCGCGCGCGCAGCTCATGAATGTCTCCGATCTCCAGAACTTCGCTTCCGGCCGTAACGAACGATCCGATGCGGTCTTCCGGGCGCGGGGTAAGCACAATTCCGGCGAAAGGGCTTGCCAGCTCGAGATTGGCGGCTTCCGACGAAAGTTGCTCAGTTTGCTGCGCAAGCCGCTCCTGTTCGCGAGACGCTTGCCCAAAATCCCTGTAGCGCATTGCTGCTGACGTCGCGCGGTCGGTCGCCATCGCGTAATCGGATTCGCTTCGAGAAAGCCTCATTTGCAGCGGTACGTTGCGGAGCTCCACGATCGGCTCGCCCGCGGCGACCAAGCTTCCCTCGCGCGCCGACACATCCGTGACCATTCCAGGCACGAGCGCCCGCACCACCGCGCGACGTGAAGGCTCGAGCACAAACGGCCCGCTCGCCGCTTCGTGACGGATGGGTATGAACGCAATGGCCGCGACAACAACAACGGCGGCTGCGCGCCGAACCGGCGTGAACCAGGTCCGTACGCGATCTTTCTTATCCAGATAGACGAATCTCATAAAGTTCACCAGCATCACAATTCGTGATCGAAAAATGAGTCCTGCCGTGCCCAACTCTGGAATGAACGACCATTCCGGATTGAAGTTTCGAAAAATATTTCCCACAAATCGCGCGACGATATACAGCACCGTGTAGCTGTAGAGACCAGAAAGAATCGCGTAGATGAAATACGGCACGCGGCGCCGCTTCGGCACATACGGCACTTCCACCGGCAGCCGCCAGATGTTGTGCTTTACCCACGCGGAGGCAAACGCCGTCGAAGCTTCTTTGAGATCCACGATGCCGAGGATCTCGCACATCATGTGGTAGCCGTCGAGCTTGATGAGCGGATTCCAATTGATCAGCGCCGCCGAAAGGCCGCTGATCATCATGACGATGTATGCTGCGTTGTGTGCCGGTGTGTCCGGCGGCGTGTTCCACCAGATCGGCGTAGCGACGGCGCAAATCAGCAGTTCAGCCCATACACCCGCAATCGAAATCACCAGCCGCTGAAATCGCGTAGCCTGGACTTCACCCTCGGTCGTATCCGTATAGAAAGCCGGCGCCAGATAAATCAGCGCAAAACCCATCGCTGGGACGCGAGCGCCATAATGTTTGCACGCGTGGCCGTGGCCGATTTCATGGAAACAGAGAACCCACACCGCCAGAAAATAGAACTGGAAGAAATCGCCCCACGACTTTTTGGAGAAATTGTAAAACTCCAGCGTGTCACGCCCGATCTCGGACCAGTGCGCGATGGTAATCCAGGCGGTAAATGCGAACGCGCAAAGCGTGAGCGCGAAAAACCACTTCGTGTAGATGAAACTGGTGTAGCGGTACAGCCGCGTCAGGAACTTGTCCGGGTTTACCGCGGGAAACGCGAAAAGCGAAAGGTCGCCGTATTTTTTCTTTCCCTTGGCGAGTTTGTGGCGCTCCTCGCTGCTCTTCTGCATCATTAATATGTTTTTTTCTTGCGGCGTCTTGTACCAAAAATCGATCGATTCGAGCTCTCCGGCGAATTCGCGCACCGCATCAGCGCTGAATTCGTTTCCCGATTGCACCGAATAGATTTGCGCGATTTCTTCGTAGGAGCGCTTGCCGTCGAAAAGCTGGACGAGCTGCCAATTTTGTGGCGGAAATTTGTACATCGCGCCTGCGCTGGGAACGTACACGCGGTAGATCGGCTTGCCGTCTTCGATGTGCTCCTTTACGCTGAAGCCGGGATCGAGCCGGGGGCAGCCCACAAGCACGCGCTTGGCCGGCATGTCCGGCAGCGCGGCGTTCAGGGCCTCTGTAATGTTCATTGAGGATTGGGGATGCGAATGTTCGCGGACATTCCGGGGCGAAGCTGGCCCTTGGGACCCTGAAGTTCCGCCAGAATCTCGATCGTTCCACTCGCCGGATCGACCACCGGACTGATTTCGATCACGCGTACTGCATGCTTCTCGTTTGGCGCGTCCATCGAGAGCAGCGGCAGCTCCTCGCCTTCGCGAACGTGTCCGATGAATCGCTCCGGAAGCGTGAATCGAATGCGTAGCGGCCCTTCCTCTGTAACCCAAAAGAGCCTGTCGCCTTTTGCGACGCCCTGCCCGGCGCGCACGTAGCGCCGCGCGACGATGCCGTCGAAAGGCGCCGCAATGCGCGCCTTTTCCATTTCGAGCTCCAGTGCGCGTTCGTCATTTTTCGACGACGCGAGAAGCTCTTGCGTGCGCCGCGTCTCCCACTCATCTGCCTCAGCCGCATATCTCGCGTGCTGCAATTGCTCCTCGGACCAGATTCCTTCCTCGTGCAGCCGTTGCGCGCGCGAATAATCGGCTTCGAGCATCTTGGTTTCGGCTTCCCAGTTCTTCAGGTCGTTTTCCACGCTGCGCGTCTTCGCGCGCGCCGCCTCCAGATTTGCCGAAAGCTGCCGGTCGTCCAGCCTCGCCAGCTCATCGCCCGCCTTGACGCGCGAATTCACGTCGGCGGTGAGATTCGCGATCACGCCGTCTCGCTGCGCGCTCACATCGACCTGGTGCTCGACGATCAATGGCCCGCTGAATGTCAGAAATTCTTCGGCCGCTGGCTTAGGTGGTACGGGCTTCGATTCTGCAGCCGCTTTCGCGTTGCCCGCATTCGCGGGAGGAGGCCCTGCTGCAATCGTAGTTGCAGGTTTGCTTTCACCGCATCCCGTAAAGCACAGCGCCCACCCGAGCGCCGCAATCCACAGAATAGTTGTACTTGGTCTCTTCACGATCATCCTTACCATCCGAACCACGACCACAATTTCGAATACATCCAAATCACCGGCCTGCGAAACAGCACATACCCCGCCGGTCGCCAGCCGATCCAGACTTTTCCGCGGCCTTCCATCCCGCTGCGAATGAATCCATCCGGGTTCTCCAGCAGCGCTCGCGCGAAAAAGACCCGCGCGTCGCCTTCGCGTTCTGCTTTCGGACTGAGCACGGTGACTTCGCCGTGAAACGTGCGCGTCGCATCGCTGTTCAGCTTTACCGCCGCTGTATCTCCGGCGCGCACCAGGCTTGCATCCGTATCATCGATGGCGACGTCCGCGACCGCGCTCGATGCATCCACCACTTCCGCGAAGCTTTCACCCGATTGCAATCTCCGGCCCGACATATTCTCGATGTGCGGCGTCGCCACCACTCCATCGATCGGCGAGCGCAATTTTGCGCGCTCCAATTGTTGCTCGGCGCGATCCACAGCTGTCTTCCAGTAATCCGCCTGCACGCGCTGGATTCCCGCTTCGCTGCCGTCATTTGCCGCCAGAGAACGATTCACCTGCAGCAAGGTAGATTGATATCGCGCCTGCGCCTCCGCCAGCGCCGAGCGGTAATCCCACGCTTCCAACTCGGCCAGCACGTCTCCCCGCCGGACGAATTGGCCCTCCTGCACGAGCACCTTCGCCACCACGCCTTCAAATTCCGGCTGCACTTGCGCGCGGTGCAGGGGTGCGATGACCGCATTTCCGTCCACGCGCAGGGGAAGAGGACATAGCGCTAAAAACGCAACCGCGGCAGCGGCCCCGAAGGAATAAAGCATCCGCCGCCGCTTCTCGAGCGCCATGAACCGCCGCTTGCGTTCGAGCACCGGCTCAAGCACCGAAATAAACGGCACTTCCTTGTACATCTGCGCGTTGCGGAGCGCGACGGTCGCCTGCCCGGCGAGCACTTCCAAAATTTCGATGTGAATCTGTTCCAGAAAATCCGGATCGCTGCTTTCCACGCTCATGATTCCAACCGCGCCCGTGTCGTCCGCCAAAGGAATCGAGTAAAAGCTGCGCATGCCGCTCTTTTCGAAATAATTCCTGAATTTATCGCGCGTCTCTTCGCGGTCCGCTTCCACTTCGTCGCCCACTTGCCGAACGTGAATAATTTCTTCCGAGAATGCGGCCCACTGGAGCACATCGTTCAGCGGAGCGATGTCCGGCGCGTCGGCATGAAGTTGAGTCACGCCGGTCACCGCGCTCAATTTCAGCCGCCCGCCTTGCTTCAGCGCAATCGCTGCGCGCTGGTAGGGAATCACGACTTGCGGCGCGTCAACGATGGTCTGCAGCATCCGCTCGAGATTGAGCGTTGAAGTAATCTCGTGGCTCACCGTCACGAGCGTCTGCAGAATTTCCACTTTGCGCTCAGCCATCAGCAGGCCGGCATTGCGCAGAGCGATCGAAGCCGTCTCCGTCAAGCTCGTAAGGGCAAAGAGATCATCCTCACTAAACGGCCGCCCATCGTTGCGATTGACGGCTTCCACCACACCGACGAGCGATTCGCCATCCATCACCGCGACGGCCATCAGCGATCGAACACCGTCGCTGCTCTCGCCCTTGCGCGCGGTGAGCCGTTCATCGTTCTCATCGCTGATCAACACCGCTTCGCCGCTGTCCGATACGTCTCCGGCGATTCCTTCGCCGGGCGATTGCTGCGCACCCATGTTCACGGTCGGGTCCAACCCATCCTGGTGCATCAGCTCGACCGATTCGTCCGGCTGTAACAGCCACACGTTGATCGCCGCGCATTCCACCACTTCGCGGAATTTCGCGCCCATAATCGGCAGGAGCTGATCCATTTCCAGCGTCGCCGAGAAAATCTTTTCGAGGTCGTAGAGCTGCGTCAGCCGGTTGATGGCGGCGAGCGAGTCGTTGCGCTGCGCTTCGTATGCAATGGCTCCGGCGATCGAAGCCGCCGCGACTCTTGTTAGCCCGGCCAATTCCGTCAGCCCGTCGGCTGCAAGCTGCCCCTGAAAATCGAGGATTTCGATGGCGCCGAGCAACGTTCCTGCGTTGATCAGTGGCAAGTAAGCAAGCGCGGAAACCGACTTTCGAATATCGAGATGTGCGTAGCTCTCGCGCGAGAGCGAATCTATTTTCAAGTATCGCGGCGATGGGTCCTGCGCGAGCCGGCCGAGTGTTCCGCTCTCACGCCTCACGCTCGCGGCCTTGACGCCGCCTTCACCCGCGGTAGCTTTCGGCACCCAGACGCCGCCGGAATCTCGCGATTCCAACAGGTAGACGTTCACCGCCGTCCCGGGAAGGGAATTGCACAACGATTGGGCAATGATGCGGGCGCGCGGAATTACATCCTGCTCCGCCAGAAGCCGGACAGAAAACTCCGCGAGGTCGCTCGTCATCGTGCCAATGCCGTTCGTTTGGCGTGGACCTTACTGAGTGCTCTGCGCTGCCCCTGGTAGGTGTTCCACGCTTGCAATCAAATTGGGTTTCTTCTAAGTTTGGCGCGCACTCTAGCAGACGAATATCTCCGCTGCAAGCATTGAACGTGTCCCCGCGGCTGCTTTGAGACCGGAGGAAACTCCCGTGGACGTCGAAGTTCGCACGCAAGCTGAAGTGAAAATCGTAAAGCTCCGCGGCCGGTTGAGCCTCGGCGATTCGCTGGACCGCGTCACTCGGACATTGAAGGACCTGCTCGACGCCGGGCACATCTATTTCGTCATCGATCTGCAAGAGGTTCCCGCGATCGATTCCAGCGGAATCGGATTGCTCGTCCGCTATCTGACCAACACCAAGCAGAAGGGCGGCTCGCTGAAGCTGCTCAACCCCTCTAAGTTCGCCGTGCAGACGCTGAATCTCGTTCGCGTGCTGAACCTGTTTGAAGTTTTCACCGACGAAAGCCAAGCCATCGCGTCATTCGGAACGGCAAAGACCGGCGGCGCTTAGGCCTGACCGCGGACGCCATCAATCAATCCGGCCAACGGGCAGCGTGTTTGGATTCCGCCGCCGCGACCTCCCAGCGCCCCTGAAACAAAAAATAATTGTCCGGCCGGCTCTGCATCGAACGTTTACTCTGTGAAGTGCGAAATCAAAACGGAGAAACGATCATGAGCCAATTCGTGTTTTTGTACCGCGGCAGCGGGCAAGACCGCCGCTCGCCCGAAGAAATGCAGAAATCCATGCAGAAGTGGCTGGCCTGGATGAAGGAGCTGGGCGAAAAGGGATACATCCAGAGCCCGGGCCATCCGCTCGAGCGTTCCGGCAAGCTTGTGTCAGGCCGCAGCAAGGCCGTCACGGACGGACCGTTCGCCGAAGCGAAAGATGTGGTCGGCGGCTATACCCTCGTTGAAGCGCGCGACATCAATCAGGCAGTGGAGATCTCCAAGGGCTGCCCCATCTTTGACGTGGACGGCGCCGTCGAAGTCCGTCCCGTCATGAAGATTGACATGTGATGGAACCGAGCGAGCATCTCTTCCGCCGCGAAGCTGGCCGCATGGTCGCGGTGCTCGCTCGCATTTTCGGCGTGCACAACCTCGCCCTCGCTGAAGACGTGGTGCAGGATGCGTTTTGCCGCGCGCTGGAAGTCTGGAAGTTTCGCGGCGTTCCGGAAAATCCCTCCGCGTGGCTGATGGCCACGGCGAAAAATCGCGCGCTCGACGTCCTGCGCCGGGAACGCACGGCGCGCACACACGAGCCGGAACTCGCTCGCTGGCTTGAAAGCGAATGGACGCTCGCGCCCGCAGTGGCCGAACGCTTTGGTGCCAACGAAATCACCGACGATCAGTTGCGCATGATGTTTTCCTGCTGCCACCCGAAGCTTTCCGAAGAGGCGCAGGTCGCGCTGATCCTCAACATCCTCTGCGGCTTCAGCGTGGGCGAAATCGCTGCTGCATTCGTTTGTTCGAATGCCGCCATCGAAAAGCGGATTACCCGTTCGAAAAAAATCCTGGCCGCGTCGAAGAAACTTTTCGAATTCGCGGGCGCCCGAGATTTCGCGGCGCGCCTCACGGCCGTCCAGCGGGCTCTCTATCTTCTATTCAACGAGGGTTATCACAGCGCTTCGGCCGCATCCGCCGTACGCGCAGATCTTTGCCAGGAGGCGGTGAGGCTCACGCGGCTTCTGCTCGAGCTTCCGCTCGCGTCAACTCCGGCGACGCACGCGTTGCTCGCGCTGATGTGTTTCAATCTTGCCCGGCTGTCCTCGCGCTTCGATGAGTCCGGCGATCTGCGCTCGCTTTCTGAGCAGGATCGCTCCGGTTGGGATCGCAAGCTGATCGCGGAAGGCCAGCTATTGCTTGATCGATCGGCCACTGGAAAAGAAGTCAGCCACTATCATCTCGAAGCTGCCATCGCTGCGGTTCACTCCAATGCCGCGAACGTCGAAGATACGGACTGGGCCGCGATTGTCTCGCTCTACGACGCCTTGATGGCCATCCGACCGTCCCCTGTTATCGCGTTGAATCGCGCCATCGCCATCGCGCAGTTACAGGGCCCCGAACGCGGGCTGGAGGAGATCCGCGAAATCGCGGATTCAGAGCGCTTCAAATCGTATCCTTTCTACGCAGCCGCGCTCGGTGAGCTTGAGCTCCGCAGCGGCCGGCGCGAACTCGCGCGGACCCATTTCGAAGAGGCGCTGCGGCTATCGCGCAATCCGGCCGAACGGAAATTTTTCGAGCGCCGCGTGAGCGCCTGCCTTGCGCCCGCCCCGGTCGAGCGTTAGCCCGTCTCGTCGTCGCGGGCCACAATGGCTCTGCTTTGAGTATCGCCGCCGCTTTTTCCGGTTACCTTTTGTGGCAAAGTAATGGGTGATGGCGGATGCCGCAGACTCCAATCTCGCCGGACGAATTGCATTCACCTACCCGGACTTCAACCTTTATCAGGCCGCGCGTTTTTTCATTGTTGTAGCGGTTGAAATGCAATCGGTCGCCGTCGGCTGGCAGGTGTACGAGATCACTCACCGCGCCCTCGATCTTGGCCTGGTAGGCCTCGCCCAATTTCTTCCCGGCATCTTGTTGTTTCTCGTTTCCGGCCACGCGGCGGACCGCTTCGACCGCCGCAAGCTGCTGATCATTTGTTATTGGGGTTATCTGATTTCGTCTGCCGTACTTCTTGGCTTCGCGTTCACGGAGCCGCATCCGCGCAATGTTTATGCGATTTACGCGATTCTCGTTTTCGTTGGAGTGGTTCGCTCGTTCAATGGTCCTGCCGGCCGCTCGTTTCTCACGCAGCTTGTTCCCGAAGAACACTTTCCGAGCGCCGTTGCCTGGAACGCCACAGTTTTTCAGAGCGCTTCGATTATGGGCCCGGCTCTCGGGGGGATTCTCTACGCCGCTTCGCGCGGACCTTCTGTCGTTTACACAACCTCTGTCATCGCCGCATTCTCCGCGATCCTCTGCACCTTGCGCATTCGCGCGAAAAGTCCCGCGCGCGCGCGCGAGCCTCGCACGCTGAAAACCGTGCTCGCGGGCATCCATTACATCTGGAGCCACAAAGTTGTTCTCGGCTCGATCTCTCTCGATATGTTCGCGGTGCTGCTCGGCGGAGCGGTCGCGCTCCTGCCGGTCTACGCGCGCGATATTTTGCACACCAGCGCGTGGGGCTTGGGGGTCCTTCGCAGCGCTCCGGGAATTGGTGCAGCAGTGATGGCCATTCTGCTCGCGTATCGGCCGCTGCGCAGCGGTGTCGGCACCACAATGCTCTTCTGCGTCGCGGGTTTCGGCGCGTTCACCATTATTTTTGGCGTCTCACACAACTTTGCATTGTCGGTCGCCGCACTCATACTCGTTGGTGCCGCCGACATGGTCAGCGTGGTGATCCGCGGCGTATTGATTCAGATCGCCACCCCGGACGAAATGCGCGGACGCGTCAACGCCGTGGACATGGTTTTCATCGGCGTTTCCAATGAACTCGGCGAATTTGAATCGGGGCTTACCGCGCACTGGTTCGGCACGGTTCCCGCCGTCGTGATCGGCGGCGCCGGAGCGATTATTGTCACCTCGCTTTGGGCGTGGTGGTTTCCGGAATTGCGCCGCGCGGACCGGCTCACCGCCGCCTCGGAAGAAGTCGGCTAGCTTCGCATTGGCGCGGAATACGTGCGCGCCAGTTGCCGCGCGCGGCTGAATTCGAGTTAGAATCCGCGCAATCGCTTTACCGGCCCAATCTCCAATTCGGAGGCATATATGCGTGAACTGAGAGCGATCCTCGCGTCCGCAACCTTGCTGTTTGCCATTTCAATCGTCAATTTCGCGCAGCAGAAGTCGCCTTCGGACGCCGAATACATGGCGCAAGCGCTGTCCGCTGCTCCCAAAGCGGTCGCCGCGGGCGCCGGCGTGATTCGCGTGGGAAAAGACGGGAAGATGACCACGTTGCGCGAAAGCAAGAATGGATTTACGTGCCTGGTGATGGGCACAGACAGAATGTGCAACGATGCGAACAGCATGGAATTTATTCACGCGATGATGAATCATCAGCCGCCGCCGGATAAGGTCGGAATCTCCTACATGCTTGCAGGCGATAAGGGCGCGAGCAACACCGACCCATTCGCAACCGGCAAAACTCCGGACAATCATTGGGTCGTCACCGGCCCGCACATCATGATCTTCGGCCCGCCCAGCAAAGCGCTCGGCTACACGGAAGCGAAAGATCCCGACTCCACGAAGCCGTACATGATGTGGGCGGGCACGCCGTATGAGCACGCCATGATTCCCGTCGGCACGATGAAATGAATTTTTTTCGAACAGATTCCAAGCTTTCCGTCACTGTGCGCGCGCCCGCCCGCTTAGAAAGTTGCATGCGGCCTGCTTGACAAAGCGGTTCGTCCCGCGCACAATCCGGCCATAGGCGAAGAAAAAGCGAAAATTAATAACGCAAACAAAGTTCGCGTTTTCCTCCCTCCTATGACCCATGTCCGCGCAACTCTCCGCCCTCCGCTCCTCCGTCGAATCCGCTCTAGCGGGACGCGTCCCCGCTCCTTTTACCTATCGCGATCGCCGCGCCGTCGAAACGGTCTCCACCGGCGCGCCTGAAATCGATCTCCTCACCGGAGGCCTGCCCCGCGGCGGCCTCACGGAAATTTTCGGTCCGCCCTGTTCCGGCCGCACGAGTTTGCTCGTTTCCGCATTAGCTTCGCGCACTGCCGAAGCCGAATCCTGCGCGCTCGTCGATGGCCGCGATTCTTTCGATCCCTGTGCGGCGCAGCTGGCCGGTGTGCGCCTGCAAAATTTGCTGTGGGTGCGCTGCAAAAATATCGATCAGGCCATGCGCGCCACGGATTTGCTTCTGCAGAGCGGCGGGTTCGGGATGGTCGCCGTGGATCTGAGCGACCTGCCGTCGAAAACGGTGCGCTACGTGCCGCTCAACGCCTGGTTCCGTTTTCGCCGCGCAGTCGAAGATACGCCCACGATTTTGCTCGTACTGGGGCAGGAATCGAACGCCAAGACCTGCGCTTCTCTCGTGCTGCGCACTTCCGCGCAGGAAGCGCTCTGGACCCCGGCTCGCGAAAGCAAAATCGCCGCCTCCGATTTATTGCGTTATCCCGCTTCGCGCCTGCTCGATCGATTTTCCGCGCGCGCTGAAGTGCTTCGCTCGCGTATTCAGCGCGCCGAAATTGTTGCGTTTTCGCGTGATTTCGCGGCCGCCGAAAAATCCGGCCGCGCCGCGAATTTCACGCTCGAAACCAGATGGGGGTATCCCGGCGGCCCGCCGCCGGAAACACAAACGAAATGACGCCGGCCACTGCACGGGAAAATCCGCTGCAAGCTCGACCGCATTTTTCAAACGATGGCATTCGCTTCCATTTTCGTCCCGAATTTTTTGGCGCAGGCCGCCATGCGCGCCGGATCGCCGCAGCACGCCAACTTGCACGAATGCGCGATCGCCCTGATCGAAGGCAAACCGCCGGTATGGAAAGTTGTCGCCGTTGGAGATGCCGCTTTGCGCGCGGGCGTCGAGCTTGGCATGACCAAGCTCCAGGCGCTGCAGTTCGATGGCGTGGAAATTCGCTTGCGCTCGCCGGCGCAGGAAAAAAGCGCGCATGCCGCGCTGCTCGATCTCGGCTGGTCATTTTCTCCGCGCGTGGAAGACGCCGCGCCCGACACCATTGTCATTGATCTCGCCGGGCTCGCTGCCCTTTTTGGCAGCGACGAAAACATCGCGCAACTCCTCAGCGAACGCGCAGCTGAACTCGGCTTCTCCGTCAATGTCGCGATTTCCACCAACATTGAAGCCGCGATTCACGCCTCTCGTGGCTTTTCCGGCGTCACGCTGATTGCCGCCGGCGAAGAGGCGCGGCTCCTCGGTCCGCTTCCCGTCGCTGCACTTGGGCTTTCCGCCGAAACCGCCGAAACGCTCGAGCGCTGGGGCATTCGCGATTGCGCAGCGCTCGCCGCGTTGCCCGTGCTCGAGCTTTCCACGCGCCTCGGCCAGGAAGGCGTCCGCCTCCACTTGTTGGCGCGCGGCGCTAGCGAACGCTCGCTC
>DASTCZ010000385.1:0-3745 GCA_035710585.1 Candidatus Acidiferrales bacterium
CTCGACCGGTGCTACACGATTTGGATTTCGGCGCGGCCGGAAGAGCATATGGCGCGCGTCATCGCTCAAGGTGATTTGCGCGCGATGGCCGGAAACAAGGAAGCGATGGAAGACTTACGGCGAATTCTGGCTTCGCGCGAGCCGCTGTATCGCCGCGCCGACTCTAGGATCGATACCGCCGGCCGAAGCGTTGAGCGAAGTTTCGAAGATTTGAGAGCAGCGATTCATAAGGCGCGGGGGTAGGAGGAATCGTGGACGCAGTGGCAGCGCAGCAACCTCAGACGAAGCCGGAGTATGTGGATTATCAGACCGATCCGTCGCGCTACAAGCATTGGAGGGTCGCGTACGACGGCGCGGTGGCTACCGTCACGATGGATGTACAGGAAGACGGTGGGCTGCGTCCCGGCTACAAGCTGAAGTTGAATTCGTATGACCTGGGCGTGGATATAGAGCTGCACGACGTGCTGCAGCGCATCCGGTTTGAGCATCCAGAAATTCGCAGCGTGGTGATTACGAGCGGAAAGAACCGAGTATTTTGCTCGGGAGCGAACATTTACATGCTCGGGTCTTCGACGCATGCGTGGAAGGTGAATTTTTGCAAGTTCACAAACGAAACGCGGAACGGAATCGAGGATTCGAGCGAGCATTCTGGGCTGAAATTTATAGCGGCGCTGAATGGCACGACCGCTGGCGGCGGGTACGAGCTCGCGTTGGCGTGCGATGAGATTATTTTGATCGATGACCGCTCCTCGGCGGTCAGCCTGCCGGAGTTGCCTTTGCTCGGCGTGCTCCCGGGTACGGGCGGGCTGACGCGCGTGACGGATAAGCGGCGCGTTCGTCGAGATCACGCCGATATTTTCTGCACGAATCCCGATGGCGTGCGCGGGCAAAAAGCGAAGGATTGGCGGTTGGTGGATGAAGCGGTGAAGCCGCAGCAGTTCACCGAATTTGTAAAGCAGCGAGCGGCGAAGATTGCCGAGTCGAGCGATCGGCCGACTGATGTGAAGGGCGTGGCGCTGATCCCGCTTGAACGCACGATCGACGAGGCGGGACTGCACTACAAATATGTGGACGCAGTGTTTGATCGCGAAGCGCGGACGACCACGATCAAGGTGCGTGCGCCTGAAAGTGTGAAAGAGGAGACGATCGAAGGAGCTATCGCGGCGGGGGCTAACTGGTGGCCTCTGCAGATGGCGCGAGAGCTGGACGACGCGATTCTGAGTTTGCGGACGAACGAGTTGGAGCTCGGACTTTGGATCTTGAAAACCCGCGGAAATGTGGAGGCAGTGCTTGCTGCAGACAAATTTATCTTGGCGAATCAGGAAAATTGGTTCGTGCGCCAAGTGGTCGGGATGATCCGGCGGACGCTGGCGCGGCTGGATGTGACTTCGCGTTCGATCTTCGCAATTGTTGAACCCGGTTCTTGTTTCGCGGGCACGTTGATGGAATTAGCGTTGGCAGCGGACCGCGTCTACATGCGCGATGCGCAGGAAGGCGAGCCAGCGACGACCGTTTCTCTTTCCGCGATGAATTTTGGCGAGCTGCCGATGGTGAACGGGCTTTCGCGGCTGGCATCGCGTTTTTACGAAGATGCCGAGCAGATGGAAAAACTGCGCGCGATCTCCGGAGAGAAGCTCGGTTCGCGCGAAGCGATGCAAGCTGGCTTGGTGACCGATGCGCCGGACGAGCTGGACTGGGAAGATGAGCTGCGGCAGGCTCTGGAATTGCGGACCGCGCTTTCACCCGATGGCCTGACAGGGCTTGAAGCAAATTTGCGGTTCGGAGTTTGCGAGACGCAAGCAACGAGAGTGTTTGGGCGCCTTTCGGCGTGGCAAAACTGGATTTTCGTTCGCCCAAACGCCGTCGGCGCGAATGGCGCGCTCAAAGTCTACGGCACGGGCGCGCCGGTGAAATTCAACTGGGAGCGAGTTTGAAGATGAGTTCGAGAATCGGCGCCCCGCGTTGCAATCCGCATGCTCGCCGCGCCGATCTGATCTTCTGAGGGAGACCCGCAATGGTCAATTACATGGACAAGATTCCGAATAACGTAGATCTCGGCCGCGACCGAGTGTTGCAGCGCGCGCTCGAGCACTGGCAGCCCGCGTATCTGAATTGGTGGTACGACATGGGGCCGAATGAGAGCCACGCCTACGACGTCTATTTGCGCACCGCGATCAGCGTCGAACCGGATGGCTGGGCGCAATTCGGATATGTGCGCATGCCGGAATACCGCTGGGGAATTTTTCTGCAGCCGCGCGACGAAAAGAGGCAAGTAAATTTCGGAATTCATCGCGGCGATTCCGCGTGGCAGGAAGTGCCCGGAGAATATCGCTCAACGCTGCGGCGCGTGATCGTAACGCAGGGAGACACGGAGCCGGCATCGGTCGAGCAGCAGAGGTTGCTCGGGAAGTCTTGCCCATCGATGTACGACCTGCGAAATATTTTCCAAGTGAACGTGGAAGAGGGCCGGCATCTGTGGGCCATGGTCTATCTGCTGCACCGCTATTTTGGGCGCGACGGCCGCGAGGAGGCTGAGTCGCTGCTGGCGCGGCGATCGGGCGATGAGGACAATCCGCGAATTCTCGGCGCATTCAACGAGCCCACGCCGGATTGGCTCGCCTTTTACATGTTCACCTTTTTCACCGACCGCGACGGCAAATTCCAGTTGTGCGCGCTTGCGGAATCGGGATTCGATCCGCTTGCGCGTACGTGCCGCTTCATGCTGACAGAGGAAGCGCACCACATGTTCGTGGGCGAGACAGGCGTGACGCGCATCATCCAGCGAACATGCGACATCATGAAGGAAAAGAGAGTGGAAGACCCCGATCATGTGCGCGCCGAGGGCGTGATCGATTTGCAGACGATTCAGCGCTACCTGAATTTTCATTACAGCGTCACGCTCGATTTGTACGGCTCGGATGTCTCGTCAAATGCCGCGAACTACTACACGAGCGGATTGAAGGGGCGCTTCGAAGAGACGAAAATCAGCGACGACCACTTGCTGCAAGACGCGGAATATCCCGTCTCGGAGGTCATCGGCGACAAAATCGTGGTCAAAAATGTGGCGGCGCTAACGGCGCTCAACGAGCGGCTGCGCGACGATTACATTAAAGAGATCGAGTCCGGAGTGAGCCGCTGGCAGCGAGTGATCGATAAAGCTGGCATTCCTTTTAGGCTCACGCTGCCCCACAAGGGTTTCCATCGCGCTATTGGAAACTTCGCAGGTCACCATATTAGTCCGGCCGGAGAAGTAATGACTGAGGAAGCCTGGAAAGCGCACGAGAGCGAGTGGCTGCCCGGCGAAAAAGACAACGCCTTCGTGCAGTCGCTGATGAGCGGGCGAGTCGTTGAGCCGGGAAAGTTCGCGCACTGGATTTCCCCTCCGCGCGCGGGCATCAATGGCCAGCCGCTCAATTTCGAGTACGTGAGATTCAATTAGTCGGCGCGGCGGAATTAATTCGCGCTGTGCGTAATTCCATCATTTTTCAAGGTGAGCCTCGAGCATGCCAAAGGTGATTTATGTCTCGCCGTCAGGCGAACAGCGCGAGATCGACGTTCCCGCTGGAACAACGGTGATGGCCGCCGCGCTGAAAAATGGAATTGACGGCATCGTGGCGGAATGCGGCGGCGTCTGCATGTGCTCGACGTGCCATGTTTTCGTGGACGAGAAATTCTTCCCTCTACTCCCGCCTGCGAGTGATACCGAAGAAGCGGTGCTGGAAATCTCGGCGGAAGAACGCCAGCC
>DASTCZ010000386.1:0-29686 GCA_035710585.1 Candidatus Acidiferrales bacterium
ATCGCCGATCTCGCCGCTCTGGTAGCGCGGCGCCATTTCTTTTGAATTATGCCGGAATCTGAATTGGGTTCGGAGGATACTTGCACCGGCGCAACCTGATAGAAATCGATCGCACCTTTGATGATTTAACAGGATTCAGGCAAACTAATCTTTCCGTGGGCTCGCCATCAGCACACGATTCCAAGAGTAGGAGCTAAGTTTGCCAAAGACCGCCGAAGCACAGCTATCGCCGATTTCTCCGGTTCCGGTGGCGCACGACCGCCAAATGGAAGACATCGGCTACATGACTTGCATGACCCTCGTCTTGCTCGGGAATTATTCGCAAACGGGACATTTCGGCGGGCCTCTGGCCTACACTCCATATAACGTTGCCACACACCTCGCCGGTCCGGAGCTCGGCGGTCTGCGCTACGACTATCGCCGCCCCAAGCATCCCTACTCCGATAAATTCATGCTGGCCGGCGGCCATTGCATCCCGACATGCTACGCGCTCTGGATGATCATGGGTCAGGCCCTCGCGCGAAAATTCGAGATCACCGGCGATCCGCAATACAAAGTGGATCCTCATGTCGCCATGTTGCCGATCGACGCCCTCGGGTTTCGTAGGGGAGCGGGAGCTCTCAAGACTCTGTTGCAGAGCTTGGGGCTGCAAAATCACCCGCTGTTTGCCCGGGCCAAACAGCGCGGCATTCGCTCTTTGGCCGGCCATGCCGAATCGACCGACGTCACCAATGATGTCAACGGAGGTCCTTCGGGTATCGGCATCGCCACAGCGGCGGGGAAGGCCGCGTTCTGGGATTTCATCGGCGCCCCCAAATCCCCCAAGGTGATCGCTTTCGAAGGCGAATTCGCCATGACCGAAGGCCACGCCCAGGAATTGAAGACTCAAGCGCTCGCGCTGCAAGTTGGCAAGCGTTTGCGAATTCTCTTTTCGAATAACAACAGTGGCATCGACGATTCGCTACTTGGCGGCGTCATTCGCGAAAAGTATGACGCCTACAGGATCACGGATCAGTGGACTTCGTACGGCTGGAACGTATTCACGATGGACGATGGCAACGATTATGCGCAGGTCGTCGCCACGATGAAAGCCATGGAAGACTGGGACCCATCGGATCGGCGTCCCATGATCGCTATCGGCAGGACTGTTAAAGGTTATTGGCCCGCGGCGGTCCACGGAGAGATCCCGAATCACGTCCCGCAGGTGGTCGGCTACGCAAGTCATCCTTATGCGTTCAAGATGAACTCGGATTATTTTGTCGCGCTCGCGGAGACTTTCGAGCGCCACTACGGCGTCGAATTCAAGGGCATCCGGCAGGGGCCTGTGGCGGATCCCAAAGAGCAGCTGATCCAGTTCAAAACGAATATCGACGTTGTAATGTCCGTGCTCGATCGCAATGGCTTGGGGGACTGGCTCGCGGACCGGCTTGTGGAAATCGGCGATAGTGTGAAGGACGAGGTTCCCCTTCGCATCGATTCTCGGCAAGATCCTTTTCTCGATGCGCGATTGCAAGTCGGAAATTTGCCGCGCGAGCCGCAAAAGCTTTCGGTAACGAATCCAATTTCCGGAAAACAGAAGGAACTGGGGATTATGCTGTTTCGCAAACCCGGAGAAGTCGCTGGTGCGAGGCGAGCGGTTTCGGAAATCATCAAGTGGATGAACTACGTGACCGGGAACCGCTTCTTCACCATAGCCGCCGATCTCTCCGAGTCGATCAACGTCGAGCACGGCAGCTTATGGGGTCACTATGATCCCGAGACGAATCCGCTCGGCACGCGCCTGAAGGCTGGCATTCAGGAAGCGGGGAACGTATCCACCGCGATTGGGCTTGTCAGCCAGAGCGCCTCAGTCGATCCCGCAAAATTTGCGGGAGTGTGGGCCCTCAGCGGCACCTACGGCGCGTTCACTCCACTCATGTACACGCCCGCCCGCGTATGGAGCCAGCAGAATCAGGACAGCAAGTTTCGCATGGGCGTGCTTCACATCTTGGCAGCCCATTCCGGACCCGAGACGGCGGCGGATGCGCGCACGCACTTCGGCATTTTCGCTCCGCAGGTTTGGAAGCTCTTTCCGCGCGGAGAAACGATCAGCTTGAGTTTCTGGGATTACAACGATGTCGCGCCAGGGTACTTTGCCGCAGCGGAGATTGCTGCGCGTGAACCCAAGGTCGGCATCATTATTATTGAAGTCGCGCGGCCCGATTTTCAGGTCGCAGACCGCACACGCTTTGCCGATTCTGATCTGAACGCTGCCGCCAAAGGGCTTTACGTGATTCGCGATTTTGCCTCGGACCGGCCTCGCCAAGGTTACGTCGTCGTTCAGGGTGCCAGCGCGACGATGAACGTCGTCAAAGAGCTCCCGCACTTGAACGAGCGCGGTATCAACGTAAAAATCATTTCCGTCGTGAGCGAAGATTTGTTCGATCGGCAGCCCGAGACCTACCGCCGGATGGTGCTGCCTCCGGAAGCCCTTTTTGACCTGATGGTGATCAGCACCGGAACACGCCGGGTTTGGCCCATACGCAACGTCGGCCCTCTCACAGACGAATATTCGCTAACCGCTGACCAGGACAATCACTGGCTGAGCGGCGGTCGAGAATCGGATGTCATTGCAGAGGCCCACTTGGATCAGGCATCGGTTTTTGCCGGCATTCAGCGGTTCGCGGGAGATCGCGAACAGCGCTTAGCGCGCCAGCGCAAATCGCTCGACGCCAAATAGCACACCGATCGCATGCCCGTGGCGAACGATCCCAGTTTGCAACAACGTGCAAGTCATTCGGAGATTGCTATCGGTACCTGAATGCGGTCGTGCCGAACCGAGAGATCGGGACGCAAGTGAACGTACCGGTCTTTCATCGAGGTGACGAGTATTACGCGAGATTATGTCCGGCGAACGGTAATCGGAATCTTGGCGAGTCTCTTCCTGATTTCAGTGTTTTGGGGAGTGTGGATTCATGTTAGCTACGCGTCATCTATGCCGAGGCGACCTGATCCATTTGCTCGACGGACTTACGAAATCACGGTTAATCACGGGACTGTCGTCTATGTGACCGCGCGAGAATTCAGCCGAGCTCAACTCGTATTCCATACCGTCTTCGACGTGGGTCTGGGCGCGTTTGCGGCGACAGCGCTTCTCCTGAAATTCTGGTCAACACGCCCGCCGACTAAGAAACAGAATTTGACCGACTAGGATCCATTTCACATCCACTTTTAGGCCGGCGTTAGCGGAAGCCCCTCCTGTTTACGCATGGATTCGGTTGACTGCCCTTATTCGCGAACATAGACTGGCCTCGATTTTTCCTGTGGTCTTATTTCGTTCTTTCCTCGCGTAGGAAGGCCATCATGACCCGAGAAAATGGAGTGCCCCGCCGCGAATTCTTGAAGGCCGCCGCCGCAACAACCGCTCTTGCCGGAGTCGGCGCCGCCGCCCGCTCAACCGCTGCGGTCGCGCCTCCTGCGCCTGATATCGCGCACACCAAAATTCAGGCGTTCAATTACGACGGAGTCACACTCGGTCCCAGCCGCTGGAGCGATCAATTCAAGAGCGCGCGCGACTTTTACTTCAACGTCGAAAATGACGACATCCTCCAGGGCTTTCGCGCCGAAGCTGGCCTGCCTGCTCCCGGAAAGCCGCTCGGCGGATGGTGCGCGCGCAACAGCGCCACGGTCTTCGGCCAGTGGCTCAGCGGAATGTCTCGCATCTACCGCGCCACCGCGGATACCGATCTGCGTGAAAAAGCCGTCTACCTGCTCGCCGAATACGCGAAGACGGTCGGCTCCGACGGCAATTGCCGCATCGCGCCCTATCCTTACGAAAAAATGGCTTGCGGCCTTACGGACATGCACGAGTTCGCCGGCCATCCCGAAGCCACCGAGCTACTCGACCGGATGACGGCCTGGGCCAGCAAAACCTTCGACCGCACGCGCATTCCAGCCGGTCCGGTGCCGTGGGCCATGCATTCAGGCAAGCCCGGCGAATGGTACACGCTGCCGGAAAATCTCTTTCGCGCGCACATGATCACCGGCAATCAGAAATTCCGCGAATTTGCCGAGGTCTGGCTCTATCACTCCTATTGGGACAAGTTCGCCGATACGGCTGCGCCCAGCAACGCATCCGGCGTCCACGCTTATAGCCACGTCAATAGTTTCAGCAGCGCGTCTATGGCTTACGCTGTTACCGGCGATTCGCGATATCTCCAAATTTGCAAAAATGCTTACGACTTCCTGCAGAACACGCAGTGCTACGCCACCGGAGGATACGGCCCGGTCGAGCGCATCATGCCGCCCGGCAGTATCGGCAAGGCGCTCGAATACCAGTCGAACACGTGTGAAACACCGTGCGACACTTGGGCCGGCTTCAAGCTCTCAAAATATCTAACTCAATTCACCGGGGAAGCGCGCTACGGCGATTGGGCCGAGCGTCTCCTCTACAACGGCATCGGCGCCGCCCTTCAGATTCGCGGTGCTGGTCGGCATTTCTACTATGCCGACTATCGCGTCGGCGCTGGCGTGAAGATCTATAGCCGCAACACATACACCTGCTGCTCGGGAACTTATATTCAAAATGTTGCGGACTATCACAACCAGGTCTACTACCGCGGTGACAACGCGCTCTACGTGAGTCTCTACGTGCCGTCCACGGTCACGTGGCGCCGAGCAGATGGCGACGTGACTCTCGTGCAGGAAACCACGTATCCCGAAACCGAGACGAGCACCTTCAAGTTGCATATGACAGGCAGCGCGCAATTTCCGCTGAATTTCCGCATTCCCGCGTGGTCCGCGGGCGTCTCCTTCAAGATTAACGGTGAGCCCGCGCAGGTTTCGGTCACCCCAGGCAGCTGGGCAACGGTCAATCGCACGTGGAATTCCGGCGATAGCATCGAGATTCGAATTCCGCTCCGCTTCCGCTACCACGCAGTTGATAAAGAGCATCCTCACCGCGTCTGCGTGGTACGCGGACCAGTCGTGCTCGTTCAGGACGGCAACGTACACGAGCCGGTCTACAAAATGCCATTCGACAACGAAGGATTGAACAAGTACCTCGTGCCTGATCAGCGCGAAGCTAATGCCTTCCGCTGCGTTCCAGCCGACGGCACGAACGTCATGGCGCTTTTCCGTCCGTTCTACTCCGTTCCGGAAAGCACGTTCTACCGCATGCACTTTGATCTTGACGATCTGCCCGTCGTCCTCTGGAGCTGATGCTTAGCGTTTCGCTTCGGCTTTGATCTCGAAACGCGCCAAAACCCTTCTTACGTCAGCGCGCGTGGCTTCGCCATTCTTCGTTTCGGCCATACGTCACCCTCCCTCTAGGAGCGGCGCGAACAACATTCGACGCTCTGAATCTTGCGGATGCGTACGCCGATGCCCGCTCTGATCGAACCTGCTTTATTGCTTGACAGCCAATATGTTCGGGGCGTATAGGCGGCATGTCGGTTGTCGTTTAGTTCCTCAGATGTGCAAGTCGGGGCTCGAAGGTGAACCGGGCTGGGATTTCGGTGTTGCTTGATCGTTCAATCAAGCCAATCGCGATTTCGGCGCGGAGTTTCCAACAGGAAGTCTCAGGGGCGAGTCGGAATTAATTAAATGAATTCTTGAATTGGGCGTCCGAAATGGAGTTTCAGTTTCGGATTGCCGCTGTCTGAGTGTTTCTGCCGCCCGGGACGGCGAGACGCGTCTCGTTATTTTCCAGCTCCAGCGGAAGCTCTCTCACAGCCAGAAAGAAAGGGGCGGGTGATGAGACGTATTCGTGTATTCCTATACTCCAGCATCGCAATTCTTTTCTTCAGTGTCGGGGCCACCGCGGCATTTTCTCAAGCACAAACCACCGGCGACATCGTCGGCGTTGTGAAGGATTCCTCCGGCGGCACCGTCGCTAGCGCGAAAGTATCCATCAAGAGTCTCAGTCGAGGCGTGACTCAGGACACCGACACGCAAGCCGACGGGATCTACCGATTTCCGCTTCTTGAGCCCGGCGACTACGAAGTTTCGGTGACGGCGTCGGGATTTCAGGCTTCCACGACGAAAGTAACCGTGCATATCGGTCAGGTCTCCACCGTCAACGTGCAACTCGGCGTGCAGGGCACGACGCAGACCGTCGTCGTCAACGCCGAAGCGCCGCTATTGCAGACCGAAAACGGAAACGCTTCCGCAAACCTCACGGAAAAGCAGGTCCAGGAAGTTCCTAATGGTGGAAACGACGTCTACGACATTTTGTGGTACGCCCCCGGCGCGGTCGTTCCTCGCGGCGGCTCGTTCCCGTCTGTCTACGGCCTATCGACCGCCTCGAACATGGTCACTCTCAACGGCATGCCCGACCTCGATCCGTTCAATAACGCGACGAACGGCGGCGCGTCGAACCTGCTCCTCGGCCTCAACGAAGTTCAGGAAGCCACCGTCGTCACCAGCGGCTATACCGGCGAATACGGCACCTTGGCTGGCTCCAACACCAATGTCGTGACGAAATCCGGCACCAATTCCTTCCATGGCGACCTGAAATATTATTGGAGCGGTCGCGCCGTGGACGCCAACAGCTTCTTCAACAACGCCTCCGGCACTCCGCGCCCGTTCCAAAACGCCAACCAATGGGCCGGCGATATCGGCGGTCCCATTCTGAAAAACAAACTCTTCGTCTACTTCAATACCGAAGGTATCCGCATCATCTTGCCGCCGGGAAGTTCGCCCATCAATTTGCCCACGCAGGCATTTGAAAACGCCACGCTGGCCAATCTTTCGGCGAACGGCCTATCCGCTTCATTGCCGTTCTATCAGGCCATGTTCAATTTCTGGAACAACGCCCCCGGCGCATCCCGTGCCGCGGACGTCCTGAATCCCGGCAAATCGGGCAACACTGTCACCGGCGATGGCTGCGGCACCTTCACAGCAAACGCCACATTCACCGGCGCCGGAGCCCTTCCTTGCGCCGTCGTCTTTCGATCGAACGTGCCCAACTTCAACCCGGAAACCATTTATAGCTTCCGCATCGATTACGACCACAGCACGAAAGACCGCGCGTTTTTCCATTTCTTCACCGATCACGGCGTTCAGGCCACCGCGACCGATCCCATCGATCCCACCGACTTCAACGAGATCAGCGTCCAGCCCAGCTGGAACGCCGAGCTCGTCGAGGCGCACACGTTTAATCCAAGCCTCGTCAACCAGCTCACTCTCGGCGTCGAGTGGTACAACGTGCAATTCGCTCCGGCGAATCTGCCGGCTGCGCTCGCGAAAATGCCGTTTGCGCTTTCTTTTTCAGACGGCAGCTTCGCTTCTCTCGCACCGACCGTCAGCGGTGTGCCGCAAGGCCGCGGCGTCACCAGCGCTGAGTTTGCCGATGACATTTCCTGGGAAAGAGGTTCCCACTCGTTCAAATTCGGCGCGCTTTACAACCGCTACGACATGACCGATTTCTTCAGCGTCACGCGGAGCATGTCTTCAGCCAATCTCACCGCGTTCTACAACGGCGGATTTGATCCCGCGTGCGCCGGCAAAAACTCCTGCTTGAACGCCACGACTTACACGCAAAACTTCCCGCTGAATAGCGAGCAGCCCTTCGCGATGTACCGCGCCGGTGGCTATGTGCAGGATGCGTGGAAGCTCAAGCCCAATCTCACCATCACGCTCGCGTTTCGCGTCGATCACGCGTCGAACCCTATTTGCCGCACCGTTTGCATGACGAATCTCGCCAGTCCTTATCTCGCAGGCGGAGACACCGTGAACACGCCGTACAACCAGGCGATTCTCACCGGTCTGTTCCAGGGCTTCCGCGGATTGCAGACCATGGAATATCAGCCGCGCGTCGGATTCGCTTGGCAGGTCCGGGGCGGCGCGCACCCCACAGTTATTCGTGGTGGCGCCGGTCTCTTCGGCGATAACTACGCCTTCAGCCTCGCCGTCGCATTTGCCAGCAACGCGCCGAATTCGCCCAGCTTCTCCGTGGCGGCGCCGACGTTTGGCTACATCTCTCCGGCGCAATCGACCGGTTCAGGCGCATCGCAAGTTAACCCGCTGACAACCACCGTCAACACGCTCTTCACTACTTTCAAGAGCGGCTACATCTCTGGCGACAGCTTCACGCAGTTGAAAGCGGCTCTGCCTTCTTTCACCGCGCCAAACTTCACCACTGCCGATCCGAATCTCCGGCTTCCTCAGATCCAAAAGTGGAGCCTCGAAGTCCAGCAAGGTCTCTGGCGGAATGCCACCATCGACCTCGCCTACAACGGGGATCACGGCATCCACGAACTCCTGAGCATCGGCGGTTACAACGCGTTCGGTCTGCCGGGCTTTCCGGTCGCGCCGCTGAATCCCATGTTTAAGACGATCACCTATCTGCAAGCCGGAGGCACTTCGAATTTTAATGGAGCAACCGCGTCGTTCCAGGATCGCTTCGGCGGCGGCACTCTCCAGGTAAATTACGAATGGAGTCACGCCTTCGACATCGGCTTCGGCAATGGACAATCGCGCACGGTCGAGGATCCGTACCAACTTTCGCGAAGCGTCTCCGCTGCGGACATCGACGTGCGTCACTATCTCAACGCCAATTACGTTTGGGACATTCCCATCTCGAAGTGGCTTCACACGAGTCGCTTTCGCCGCGTGATTGATGGCTGGCAGGTTTCCGGAAACGTCTTTGCGCGCACCGGATTCCCGCTGGCGATCACGGATTCCTCGATCAATTCCACTCTCACGGCGGACAACTACGGCGGCGCAACTCCATTCGCGAACTGGAACGGCGCAGCGGTACCCAGCTGCACCACTCCGGTCGCAAAACCCGGTTGCTGGGGCGCCCCTGGCGCCACTCCCACCAGCGGCGCGCTCTTCGACAAGATTTCCGCCGCTACTGGTTTCGGCAATGCTCCGCGCAACTTTATTTACGGCCCGGGATTCATTGACACGGATTTCGGGTTGACGAAGAGCATCGCCATCTGGGAACGCTGGACGCTTCGCATCGGAGCTCAAGCGTTTAACGTTCTCAACCATCCGAATTTCTCTGTTCCTCAGACCAACGTGAATAGCTCGACGTTTGGGCAAATCACTGCGGCGACCGGCCCGGGAAATTCAGTGTATGGTTCCGGATTGGGTGCGGATAGTTCGCCGCGCATTTTGCAAATTAAAGCGCAGGTCACCTTCTGATCGGGAGTCCGAGCCGCGGAGGGAACATCAAGAGCGGCCCGGAGGGTAATCGCTAGTCAAAAACACCGAGGCGCGCCGCATTTTGGCGCGCCTCTTTATTAAACCCAAATCCAGCGAAAATATTCCCCGCAGCGACCGTTTCTGCCCCTGAGCATCCAACTGTTTGCGAGGCGGATCTCAGGACGGCTCACAAATGTCTTCGTCTGAATTCATCATCATCGGCGGCGGAATGGTCGCCGGATACGCAGCGAAAGAACTCGCCACGCGCGGTTTGAAGTCGGGCCAGCTCACGATCATTTCCTCCGACACCGCTCTTCCTTACGAGCGTCCTCCACTGTCAAAAGGCTTCCTCTTGGGGAAGGAGACCGAAGCCAGCATCCTTATTAACTCGTCTGATTTCTATCGGGAGCAGGGAATCGACGTACGCCTGCAAACGTCGGTCAACACAATCGACCTGTCCAAACATCGCGTCGTTACTTCCGCGAACGACGAACTCAGTTACGAGAAGCTTTTGCTTGCCACCGGCGCGCGCCCTCGCACGCTGGACGTTCCGGGCGCGAAACTCGACGGCGTCTTCTATCTCCGCTCGATGGACGACTCGCGCGCCATTCGGGAGCGCGCCGAAAAATCCAAGCAGGCCGTGGTCATCGGCAGCGGCTTCATCGGCATGGAAGTGGCCTCGGTTCTCGCGCAGAAAAACATTCGCACCACGATGATCATCCGCGAAGATCGCGTCTGGCGCCGCGTCTTCACGCCCGAAATGTCGGCCTTCTTTGAACGCTACTATTCCGATCGCGGTGTCCAGCTCATGAAAAGCGGGAGTCTCGCATCGATCGAAGGAAAACATTCCGTCGCGTCTGCCGTCTTGAAAGATGGCCGCGAACTCCCCTTTGACATGGTCGTCGCTGGAGTGGGCGCGGTGCCGGTCACCGAACTCGCCGCCAAGAGCGGCTTGCAGATTGAAAATGGCGTCGTCGTAAACGAGTACCTCGAAACCAGCGCCGCCGCCGTTTCCGCCGCGGGTGACATAGCCAATTACTTCGACTCGCTCTTCCAAAAGCGCCGCCGCGTCGAACATTGGGACAACGCCGTCTCTCAGGGCCAGCACTGGGCGCGAGTCGTCACCGGAGACCGTCGGCCTTTTGTGCACGTCCCGTATTTCTTCTCGGATATTTTCGATCTTTCCTACGAGCTCTGGGGCGATAGCGATGGCGCCACTGAAAACGTCGTTCGCGGCGATATGCAGAGCGCGAAATTCAGCGTTTGGTGGCTGAAAGACGATCGGCTGATCGCTGCGTTCGTGATGAACCGCCCCGACGAAGAGCGCCAGCTCGCCCCGCAGTGGATCGAGGCGAAAAAGAAAGTTTCTCCGAAAGTGCTCGCGGATTCCGCGAAGCCGTTGCAGGACGCTTTGCGCTGACCTCCGGCCCCTCGTTTGCCCGGCGCCGCCGTGTGCCGATTCATCACTTTTTCACCAATCTGGCGGATGAACGTCCTTGCTCGCGACATTCTTGATACAAACACAGCGGAATTTTGAACCTGCTGAGTCGTAAGTTTGTGTGAGTCGCCGCTCGCCTCCCGTCGGAGGGAGAAGTAGCCACTCCTTAACAATTTCACTGAACGTCCGTTCGCGCCGGCGAATTCGCTCGCGCATTCGGTATTCAAGCCGCTCGCGGCGGTTGTCGCCGTCGTGTGCCTTAGGGCTATCCGTCCGCGTGCAGGTACTTTTTGAGGAAGGAAACTGATGCGTAAAGTCGTCGTTCGTCTAGCTTTCTCGTTCTCGTTCGTCTTCACTATCCTGACGCTCCACGCCGCTGCGCAAAACGTTGCGTACCGCCAGACGAACCTCGCTTCGAGCCTCACTACCCCCGGCTTCGCGCAGCGCGTCAATCCTGCCTTGCGCAATCCGGCGGGTGTCGCTCCATTTCTCGGCCAGACTCTTTTCGTCGCCGATACCAACGCTGGCCGCGTTAGTTCGCAGGATGCCACTGGCGCCGCCGCGGGCATCGGCGGCTTTGCAGTTCCCAATGTCGCGGGAACCGGCCCGGGCTCTCCGTTCGCAATCGTGTCGGATGTGAACGGTCTCTTCGGCGCCGCGGATCCCACGAATACCCCCGTCTCCACCGTCATCACTGCATCTCTCGATGGCGGAATTTATATTTGGGGCATCGGCGCTGACGGAAGTTTTCCCACCGCCGCGACCCTCGTCGTCGATCGTTCGAGTGAAGGCGCCGTGTACACCGGAATCGCTATTCTCAATCAAAGCTGTTGCGCCCCGCTGCTCGCCGTCGCCAATTTTCATCGCGGACTCATCGAAGTTTTCGACACGCACCTCGCGCCCGTCGGCACCATCCGCGACACCAGCCTTCCGCCCGGCTTCGCTCCTTACAATTTGCAGGTCATCGGCGATCAGCTTTTCGTCGCCTCCGCGATGCAGGATGATGCGCACCAGAATCCCGTCTTCGGCGCGGGCAATGGCTTCGTCAGCATTTTCGATCTGCAGGGAAATTTTGTTCGCCGATTCGCCGTAAGCACCGCTCTCAATGCGCCGTGGAGCATTGTGGAGGCCAGCCCGAATTTCGGCCCGCTCAGCAACGCGATCTTGATCGGCAATGCCGGCGATGGCGTGATCAACGCGTTCGACTTCGCCAGCGGAGGCTTCCTCGGCTCGATCTCGGATGGCGATGGGAGACCCATCTCCATCCCCGGCCTTCGCGGCACGATCTTCGGCTCATCGCAATTCGGCGATCCCAATACGCTCTATTTCGTCGCGGGCATCAACAATGGACCGGACGGCCTCTTCGCTTCCATCACGACAGGCCTCGTCAGCACTACAACTGTTCTGCTTCCACCTGTGCAGACTGATACGCCCACTCCGGTCCTCGTCACCGTTGCTGCCGCCCCAGGTAACACCGGCACGCCGGAAGGCAACGTCATAATTCAAGACAATGGCGTCGCAATCTCCGGATTGGTCTTGGGCCAGGGCCAGGCTTCCACAAATATCACCTTGAGAGGAATCGGCACTCACTCGCTTCTGGTTCAGTACGAGGGCGACTCCACTTTCTTGCCGAATTCAATGCAATCGCAAGTTCTCGTAACAGGTCTGCCCACGAGCCTCACCTTGCTCGCGCCTTCGAATGCCGCGCCCGGCGAGGGATTAGTCCTCGCAGCAACCATCAGTTCGACCGGCGGCATTCCCACCGGCGACGTGACGTTTCACGATGGGCTCACCAGCATCGGCACCGCGCCCCTTGATTCCACCGGTGTCGCTACGCTGCGCACCGCAATCCTCGCCGCGGGCGCTCACTCGCTCAGCGCAAGCTACGCCGGAGACGAAAAATTCGCCGTCAGCGCCGCGCCTGCTGTCACCATTACTATCAGCAGCGCTGATTTTTCTCTCAGCGCAAGTCCTTCGAGCGCCACCGTCGCCGCCGGCCAATCCACGCAATTCACGTTGACCGTCACGCCGTCGGGAGGCTTCACCGGAAACGTCGCGCTTTCGTGTGCGCCCATCACCGGCATCACGTGCGCGTTCAACCCCGCGACCCTTGCCGTCTCCACTAGCCCTGTAACTTCTTCGCTCACCCTCACAGTTTCTTCCGGCACGATCGGTTTCAGCCGAATATCGCCCCCGAAGATCAGCCCGCGCACAATCGTGCCTCTCTTGTTCGCGATTGTTTTGATCTTCTTCGGCTTGCTGTTAGCGCGTCCCGCGGGAGGGGCGCACTCGCGACGAGTCTCGCTGAGTCCAATGTTGCTCGTCTTATCGCTCGGCTGCCTCTCGTTGGTATCGGTCAGCTGCGGCAAGGTGGCCGGGAGCGTCACCACCAATCGCGGCACCGCGCAGGTCACGGTCACCGCGCAGTCCGGCGCGATCGCGCACACCACCACTCTCACCGTCACCGTGCAGTGACGCAATCTAAAAGGCGAAGCGTTCGCGATTTGCAACCGCGGTTTTAGTGGTTCGGTAGCACCAGCAGCGTGAAGCTGCCAGGGATCATCGGCCGCCGTCCCCCGCGTCCGCGTCCCGCCTCCGGTGGCGGCGCGTTCGGATCGGGAGGTGGCGCCGGCCCGAATTTCGCCGTCACCGTATAAAGCGTGTGCGTCGTCGTGTCGCACTCCATCGTTCGCGCGCCCGCATCCGTCTTCACGTTTCCGAGCGGCGTGAACTTGTCCGCCGATTCCTCGCGCACGATCGTGATGTCTCCCTCGCCCTGCGAAGCGAACGCCAATTTTGCGCCGGGATCGAATCGCGCCGCGTCGTTCCCGCGCCCTCCGAGCTGCAAGGTCGCTACAACTTTTCCCGCGTCAGGATTGAACACCACCATCACGCCGTTGCCGTTGTCTCCGCCTCCGTGGCAACCGATAAAAATTCGCCGGGTCTTCGTATCCATATCCACGCCCGAGGGCCCTGTGCACGGCGCCAGCGGCCACTGATTCACCACCTTCAGCGCCTTCGTATCGATATCGATCAGCACGCTGAGGTCTTCCATCACGTTGTACAGGTGGCCCTTTCCGTCAGCCGCCGCCGATTCCGCCGCGCCCGGGGTGTCCACTACTCCGGCCACGTCGCCCGTCGCCGCGTCCACGGCCACATCTTTCTTCCCATGCGTCAGCCCGAACACGCGATCGCTCGCCGGGTCGTACACGATTCCGTCCGAGCCGCCGATCGGCAGCAGGATTTGCTTGATGATCGCCAGCGACTTGGCGTCGAATTCAGTGAAGCTGCTCTTTCCTTGCTCCCCGCTGCTGTTCCCGCTGTTGCTCGTGAAGCCGTGTCCGTCCTTCTGCGAAATCACCACGCCGTGGCTGCCCGGCGTTGGCGAAAGCTTCCCGATCACCTGGTTGTTTTCCGTCGAGAGCACCAGGATCTCAGCGCCGTGCGAAACAAATAAATGATGGTTCGGCTCGTCGATTCCCAGATAATCCCAGCCGCCTTCGTCCGGGAGCGGCACCGAAGTCGCCAGATGATAGCCCGCTACCGCATCTGACATCGGCGGGGGCGGCGTTTGCGTTTGTTGCGCACGGACGCCGAGAATTCCAGCCGCAATCGCGGCAATTACAAGCAGTGCTCGAATTCGCATGATTGCCTCCGAAAATTGCGCGCCTGCTTCAAAGGTCCCAGTTCCGCCAGAGCTCAACGACGCGCGCGGGCAAGACAATGACTCGAAACGGCTATTTCTTCAAGCCATTCATGCAGAAAGCTCCGCTCAGTAGCCCTTCTCTTTGTCCACAACATTCCTAAGTGGCTGCCCAGCCGCAAACAAGCGGATGTTTTCCTCCAGCAGATCGATCACTCGCTCGGATGCGGCGTCAGATGCGCCCGCGATGTGCGGAGTGATCAAAACGTTTTCGAATTTCCACAGCGGATGGTTGCTCGGCAGCGGTTCCGGGTCCGTCACGTCCAGCCCCGCGCCCGCTAGTCGGCGATTTGTCAGCGCATCCACCAGCGCATCCGTCGAATAAATCGTCCCGCGCGAAACGCAGATGAAAAACGCGCCACGCTTCAACTCGCCGAACTGCTTCGCGCCGATCATTCCCTTCGTCGCCGGAGTTTCCGGCACCGTGACGAACAGGACGTCAGCGCCTGATAGCACCGAATCAAGCTGGTCCGGCTTCATCATCTTCGATACTGTTGGGGGCGCGGCATCCTTCGGGTCCACTCCGAGTACAGTCATTCCAAAAGCCGCCGCGCGCTGCGCGATCTGCATTCCCACGCCGCCCACTCCCACAATCACCGCCGTTTTTCCTTGCAACTCCGTCACTCGCCCGATGTCTCGCGGCACTTCCCATTTCCTTGCCGGAATCGTCTCGTAAAGCCCGCGCGTTAGCGCCAGCAGCAGCGCCATCGCGTGGTCAGCCACTTCCGGCCCGAGCACCACTTTCAAATTCGTCAACGTGACATCGGTTCCTTTAAGGATCGGAATGTAGTCTTCGGCGCCAGCATTCAGGATCTGGACCCACTTCAGTTGCTTGGCCGCCGCAAGTTGCTGCCGCGTGATTTGCCCGCTGATCAGCGCGTCCGCATCCGCGATCTCCGCAGCTACTTGCGTCGGCGCCGCGCCCACAATCTCTACGCCCGCCGGTGCCACTGTTCGCAATTGCTCGACCATCGCTTGGCCTACGCCCGCCACAACGATCTTTTTCTTCGCGCTCTGTCCCGCTGCGGTTGCTACGGCAAATGTCGCCAGGATTGCCGCCGCCGTCCTTCTAGCTTTCATCAGCACCTCATCTCCATGGCCGCGGATTCTATGCCGGATACGCAATTCCGCCTTTGCCCCGATTGTAATTTTTCGTCCTGACCTCGGGCCTTCTGTCTGTGTAACATTTTGATTAACCGATTGAAGTCGCTTGGAGAAGCGCTCTTTCCTTCGGGGCTCCCCCGTGAACTTTCGGCACCCGCAACTCCTGCATTTGCAACACTTGCGCTACCCCACCTCTTAACTCTAGTCATTGCAACAGTTACAAAGACCCGGTGTGTTTTTTGTCTTTCCTTCCACTACGCATTGCAACGAAAGGACTTTTGGGCTGTAGTGGAACCCCTCGTGACCGGCAAGCTGGTTCCTCTTTGATTTACTGATTTGTGAGATTTTTCCGGCCTCGATCGTCTCCAGCCCCCGTGATCGAACCGACCGTAACCGATCGTGCGATTCGTGGATAGACGAAATAGGACTGATTTGGTACTATTAGCTTGCGGGGGAAATCGAATGGTCAGGCTCAGCAAGCTCGCCGATTACGGACTCGTGGTGATGGCCTGCGTGGCGCAAAGCCGGCAGAAGCAGCCGCTGCGCACCGCCCGCGATCTAGCTGCGGAATCGAAGCTGCCGCTGCCGACCGTTTCGCGGCTTCTCAAAATGTTGCTGCAGGGCAAGCTCCTGGTTTCGCATCGCGGCAATCGCGGTGGTTACGCGTTGGCGCGCGAGCCGCGAAACATTTCGCTCGCCGAAATCATCGCAGCGCTCGAAGGTCCGATCGCATGGACCGAATGCAGCACGGGCAGCGCGGGCATGTGCGAGCTGGAATCCTGCTGTTCCATCAAGCGCAATCAGCGCTTGATCAGCCGCGTCGTGCGCGGCGCGCTGCAAAAAATCACGCTGTCGCAGCTCATCGAGCCGCTCAGCTTGACGACGATACAGGATGCGCCCGGGGGATTGGTTGCGCGCATCGGCGTTTCATCGGGGAGAATTCAATGAGTTCAAGTGTTGAGACGATCCGCAATCTTGCGGAGCGCGAATACAAATGGGGCTTCGTCACCAACGTCGAAGAGGAGCGCGTCCCGAAAGGTCTTACCGAAGAGACCATCCGCGTCATCTCCGCCAAGAAAAATGAGCCCGAATTCATGCTCGCCTGGCGGCTCAAGGCTTTCGAGCACTGGATGTCGCTCGAGAAATCACAAGCCGAACCGAAGTGGGCCAACATTAAATACGGCCCGATCGATTACCAAAACATCGTTTACTATTCTGCGCCGAAAAATAAGCCAACGATCAAAGACCTGAACGAGCTCGATCCGGAAATTCTTCGCACTTACGAAAAGCTCGGCATTCCGCTGGAAGAGCAGAAGCGCCTCTCCGGCGTCGCGGTAGACGCCGTCTTCGATAGCGTTTCCGTGGCGACGACGTTTAAGGAAAAGCTCGCCGAAGCAGGCGTAATTTTCTGCTCATTCTCCGAAGCGGTGCAGAAGCATCCGGAGCTCGTAAAGAAATATCTCGGCACCGTCGTCCCTTACACCGACAATTTTTTCGCCGCGCTCAATGCCGCCGTCTTTAGCGATGGCAGTTTCGTTTACGTTCCGAAGGGCGTGCGTTGCCCGATGGAACTTTCGACGTATTTCCGCATCAATGCCGCCGAGACCGGCCAGTTTGAGCGCACATTGATTGTTGCCGATGAAGGCGCTTATGTGAGCTATCTCGAAGGCTGCACCGCTCCTATTCGAGATGAGAACCAACTGCACGCCGCTGTTGTCGAGCTGATCGCGCTCGATCGCGCGCAGATCAAATACTCCACGGTTCAAAATTGGTATCCCGGTGACGTGAACGGAAAGGGCGGCGTCTACAACTTCGTCACGAAGCGCGGCAAATGCGCCGGGCGCGATTCAAAAATTTCGTGGACGCAGGTTGAAACCGGTTCCGCGATCACCTGGAAATATCCCAGCTGCATCCTGCAGGGCGAAAATTCGGTAGGTGAATTTTATTCTGTCGCTCTCACCAACAATCGCCAGCAGGCCGACACCGGCACGAAGATGATTCACATCGGCAAAAACACGCGCAGCACCATCGTTTCGAAGGGAATTTCCGCCGGACATGGGCAGAATACCTATCGCGGGCAAGTGAAAATTCTGAAGGGCGCGACTGGCGCGCGCAATTACACGCAGTGCGACTCGCTTTTGATCGGCGATCAGTGTGGCGCGCACACGTTTCCCTACATTGAAGTGAAAAACTCGACGGCGCGCATGGAACACGAAGCGTCCACTTCGAAGATCGGCGAAGATCAGCTCTTCTATCTCCGCCAGCGCGGCTTAAAAGCCGAAGATGCCGTCTCGATGATCGTCAACGGGTTCTGCAAGCGCGTGTTCCGCGAGCTGCCCATGGAATTCGCCGTGGAGGCGCAGAAGCTTTTGAGCGTCAGCCTCGAAGGAAGCGTCGGATAAACGCGGCGCTCGCAAGAATTCATACCAGCCGAAGAGGAAAAAGATGAGTCTTCTCGAAATCAAAGATCTTCATGTGAAAGTGGGCGACAACGAAATTCTGAAGGGAATCGATCTGCGCGTAAATCCCGGGGAAATTCACTCCATCATGGGGCCAAACGGCTCGGGTAAAAGCACGCTCGCGCAGGTTCTCGCTCGCCGCGAGAATTACAACGTCACCGGCGGATCGATCAACTACAACGGTAAGGACCTTCTCGAAATGAAGGCCGAAGACGCCGCATGCGAGGGAATTTTTCTCGCCTTCCAGTATCCCGTCGAAATTCCTGGCATTTCCAACGCTTACTTCTTGCGGTCCGCGCTCAACGCGATCCGCAAATACCGCGGCGAAGATGAAATTGATGCCATGGATTTTCTCCCGCTGATGCGCGAAAAGGCCAAGCTTCTCGATATGGACGAGAAGCTGATGAATCGCTCGGTAAACGAATCGTTTTCCGGCGGCGAGAAGAAGCGCAACGAGATTCTGCAGATGGCCGTCCTCGAGCCGCGCCTCGCGATTCTCGACGAGACGGACTCCGGCTTGGACATCGACGCACTGAGGATCGTCGCGAAGGGCGTGAACGCGATGCGCAACCGCGATCGCGCGATGATCGTCGTCACGCACTATCAGCGGCTCCTGAATTACATCGTGCCGGATTACGTCCACGTACTCGTCGAAGGACGCATTGTCCGCTCCGGCGGGCCTGAACTCGCGCTCGAGCTGGAAGAGAAGGGCTACACGTCCCGCGAAGACTCGGCGCGCGGCGTCGCGACGCTGGCATAAGGATTCGCAGACGATGACAATCGCGGCAACACAACAGGAATTGGGAAATTACCTCGAAGCGTTCAGCGCTTTCGAGAAGACAGCAGCCGGCGCGCGGCTTCCGTGGCTGCGAGATTTGCGCGCGCGGGCATTCGCACGCTTTTGCGAAGTGGGTTTTCCGACGCTGCACACCGAAGACTGGCGATTCACGAATATCGCGCCGATCGTCAATACAAAATTTCGTCTGGCGCCGAACCGCGGCGAGGCTGTCTCCCCCGCGCAGATCGAGCGGTACACAATTCCGGAGTCAGCTTGCCGGCTGGTTTTTGTGAACGGCTATTTCGCGCCTGCGCTTTCATCCGTGGAAATCCTCCCGCCGGGCGCCATCGCCGGAAGTCTTTCTGAGCAAATCGCAAAAAATCCGCAGAGAGCGGAATCGCATCTTGGCCGCTATCTGAATACCGAGCGAGATGCGTTCTGCGCGCTCAACACCGCATTTCTCGAAGACGGCGCGTTCGTGTTCGTTCCGAAGGGCACTGTAGTTGACCGGCCTGTGTATCTATTGTTTGTGACCATCGGCGATCACACTCCCACGATCACGAATCCGCGCAACCTCATTGTCGCCGAATCCGGCAGCCAGCTTGCCGTAATCGAAGATTACATTTCTCTCGACAACTCCGTCGGCCTGTGCAATTCCGCAACAGAACTTGTGGTGGGCGAAAACGCAAACGTCTCGCATTACTACATCGAGCGCGAACACGAAAAGGCGTTCAATATCTCCACGCTACGCATCCAGCAGGCGCGCAGCTCGAATGTCTCCTCGCATTCCGTGCTGATCGGCGGAGCGTTGGTGCGCAACAACGTCCATCCGGTTCTCGCCGGAGAAGGCGCGGAGTGCCTGATCAACGGAATTTTCGTCGGACGCGGGCGGCAGCATCTCGATAACTACATGCTCGTCGAACATGCGAGCCCGCACTGCAGCAGCCGCCAGTTTTACAACGGAATTCTCGACGATCACGCGCACGGCGTGTTTCACGGCCGGATCATCGTGCACAAGGACGCGCAAAAGACCGACGCAAAACAGACGAACCGGAATTTGCTGCTTTCCGATGACGCGCAAATCGACACCAAGCCTCAGCTCGAAATTTTTGCCGACGATGTGAAGTGCACGCATGGCGCGACGATCGGGCAGATCGAAGAGAACGCGCTCTTTTATCTGAGGTCGCGCGGCATCAGTGAAGCCGCCGCGCGGCAGCTCTTGCTGCTCGCTTTTGCCAGCGAATGCCTCGACCGGATGAAGGAAGACAGCCCGCGCGAATACGCGGAAAAGATGATTCACGAGCACGTGTTCGGAATGGGGCGGCAGCACTCCACAGCGTCGCTGAAAGCTTCCGATGCCGGGCGCAATTGGGAGGAGGCGCAGTGACCTCCAGCGCGCAAACCCTCGCTTCGCCTGCGTCTCCCGCTCGGGAGAGCAATGCAGCCTTCAACTTGGAAAAGATTCGCGGGGATTTTCCGATTCTGAAGCAGCGCGTGAACGGCAAGCCGCTGATCTATCTGGACAATGCCGCAACTTCGCAGAAACCGCGCGCGGTCATCGAGGCGATCACGCATTACTACGAAACCGAGAATGCGAACATTCACCGCGGCGTTCACGCACTCTCGCAGCGCGCGACCGACGACTATGAAGCTGCACGCGAAACTGTCCGCGCGTTTTTGAATGCGTGTGACGCGAAGGAAATCATCTTCACCCGCGGCACCACGGAAGGAATCAATCTCGTCGCGCAGACCTACGGCCGCGCGAACATCGGTGCCAGCGACGAAATTGTCATCACGGCGCTCGAACATCACTCAAATATCGTGCCGTGGCAGATTCTTTGCGAAGAGAAGGGCGCAAAACTGCGCGTCGCGCCGATCAATGATTCAGGCGAACTGCTGCTCGATGAATTTCGCGCGCTGCTCGGTCCGCGAACGAAGCTCGTTGCAGTCGCGCACGTGTCCAACGCTTTGGGAACGATAAATCCGGTTCGCGAAATCGTCGCGCTTGCGCACGAGCGCAACATTCCGGTCCTGATCGATGGCGCGCAAGCGGTGCCGCACATCTCCGTTGACGTGCGTGCGCTCGACGCGGACTTCTACGTCTTTTCCAGCCACAAAGTGTACGGCCCGACGGGCATCGGGGTTCTATACGGCAAAGCCGCGCTGCTGAACGCAATGCCGCCGTATCAAGGCGGCGGCGACATGATCAGCTCGGTCACTTTCGAGAAGACGACCTACAACAAGCTGCCACACAAATTCGAAGCGGGCACGCCAGATATTTCCGGAGTCATCGGCCTGGGCGCCGCAATCCGTTATGTGAATTCCATCGGCATCGGAAACATCGCCGAGCACGAGCACGGCCTGCTGCAGTACGCGACAGAGAAAGTTTCGGCTCTTGCCGGAATTCGCATCATCGGAACGGCGCGGGAGAAGGCCGGAGTGCTTTCTTTCGTGATGGAAGGCATACACCCGCACGATATCGGGACGATTCTCGATCAGGAAGGCATTGCGATCCGCACGGGCCACCACTGCGCGCAGCCGCTGATGGATCGATTCGGCGTGCCCGCCACGGCGCGCGCCTCATTCGCGATGTACAACACGCGCGAGGAAGTGGAGGCGCTGGTGGACGGACTCCGCAAGGTGCAGAAAGTGTTTGCGTGATGGCGGACCTCAGTGAGCTGTATCAGGACGTAATCCTCGAACACAGCAAGAGCCCGCGCAATTTTCGTGAAATTCCGAACGCGAATCATAAGGCCGAGGGATTCAATCCGCTTTGCGGCGACCATTTCACCGTATTCGTTCAACTCGAAGGCGACGCGATCCGCGACGTTTCCTTTCAGGGCTCCGGCTGCGCAATTTCGAAAGCTTCCGCTTCAATGATGACGCAGAGCTTGAAAGGGAAGTCGCGCGAGCACGCGGAGAAACTCTTCGAGCGCTTTCACAGCCTTGTGACCGGACACGCCGGTGAAAACGGAGCTCAGCCGGACCTCGGCAAGCTCGCCGTGTTTTCTGGAGTTTCGGAATATCCGGTGCGCGTGAAGTGCGCCACGCTGGCGTGGCACACGCTGAAGGCGGCCCTGGAAGGCGCGCAGCAACCGGTTTCGACGGAATAATCGCGAAGCGCAGGCGAACGACCTTGTATACACCGCCAAGCCAACCCATCACATTGAGCCGCGATTGCGACTGCATCGAAATTCCGAGCGGTGCGCGCTCCACATTGAAATCGGGCAGCGTCGTGCGCATTCTGCAATCGCTCGGCGGCAGCTATACCATTTCGACCAACACCGGAGCGATGGTTCGCATTGATGCGAAGGATGCGGACGCGCTCGGACTTTCGTCGCCGGCAGCGGCGCAACCGGAAGCCCCGGCTTCTCTGAGCGAGGAATCGATCCGCGCGGCACTCAAGACGGTGTTCGATCCGGAAATTCCCGTCAACATCGTGGATCTCGGACTCGTTTATTCGTCTGCACTCACTTCTTTGCCGGCGGGCGGAAGCAAGATCGAAGTGAAAATGGCGATGACCGCGCCGGGTTGCGGCATGGCAAACGTGCTCAAGGCCGACGTGGAAGGGAAGCTCTCGCGCCTTCCGGGAGTGAGTGAAGTGCACGTCGAAGTGGTTTTCGATCCGCCGTGGACTCCCGCGCGCATGTCAGCCGCCGCAAAGCTGCAGCTCGGGCTTGATACGGACTACGACACGCAAGATCCCAGCTTGCGGGTGCTCTAGCTTTTCGCCGCGCGAATGTTCTGATTCAAGCGAAAGAAATTCCTGGGATCGTATTTCCTCTTCACTGCGAGAAGTTTTTCCCACCGCACGCTGTACGCTTCCTTCACGCGATCGTCTTCATCGCCGCTCATGAAATTCACATAGACGCCCGGCGTCATTTCGGGTCGCAAATCCGCGAAGAGCGTGCGAACCCACGAGGCATTTTCGGCGTCGCGTTCGGGCTCGTCCCACGCCGCGAGCAAATTGAGGATGAAGGGCGAGCTGCGGTCGCCGAATGCCGTATCGTCCGCGCTGATCTTCGCCGCCGCGCCGCCAAGATAGACAAGCTCGATCTGAGTTTCGTGCGACGGCACCGAGCCGAGCGCGGCGATCATGCGGCTGATGGAGGCATCGCTCAACGATTTGAAGTAGCCCGATTTCGTGTAATAGCGCCGGCCGTGAGGAAATTCGGCGTCAGCCATGGTTTGCAGCTTCAAGAACAGAAAGACTTCGATCTTCACCGCCTGAGGCGAATCGCGCGAATAGAGGCGGCGAAACAACTCACGCCCTTCGGCTTCATTGCCGGCCCAGAGCAGCGATTCGCTCAGCACCGGACGCCCGCGCAGTTCCTCCGGGCAATCGGCGTGCTCGGGCCCGAGCCGCAGACCAAGGTTCCACTTCAATTCGGCCGGCGCATCGGGCATGAATTCACGAAAGAACCGCAGCCGGTCCGCGATGTCCTCCTCACCGTAATAAGCGCAGCCGAGTAGAACGTGAGTGAGCGGATGCAGCTTCAGTTGGAATTCCACGACGACGCCGAAATTGCCGCCCCCTCCGCGTAAAGCCCAAAATAGATCTTCGTTTTCGCGAGCGTTCGCGCGAACGATTTCGCCTTCGGCGGTGACGAGCGTGAATCCTTCGACGTTGTCGCAGGAAAGTCCGAACTTCCGCGTGAGCCAGCCGGTGCCTCCGCCGAGAATCAATCCGGCAGCACCCGTGTGGGAGACAACTCCGGCGGGATAAACGAGTCCGGCGCGCTGCGTGGCGGTATCGATCGTTCCCAGAAGGCATCCGCCCTGGACCGTGGCGACGCGATTCGCTGCGTCGAGTCCAACTCCTCGCAGCGCGCACAAATCGATCACGAGGCCGCCCTCGCAACTGCTGAAGCCGGCCAGACTGTGGCCTCCGCAGCGAATCGCGGTTGCGACTCCCGCCGCACTCGCCGGTTTGACCGCCGCAGCGACGTCTGCGACTCCGGCACATTGCGCGATGAGTGCCGGCCGGCGCTGCGCCGCCGCATTCCAGATGGTGTGTGCCTGCACATACTCGGCGTCGTGCTGGCGCAAGAGCCGGCCGCGGAGACTCCGCGCAAGCACGGAATAAACTTCGTCAATGGCGTCAGGCATGGAAGGGAAGTCTACGCGGGAATCGAGCGTTGCGGAAACTCGCGGTGTAAAGATTGGGACGCGTTGCTGCCGCTTCTGAAAAGCGCGACCCGCCCTCGTGGTCGCCCCGACGAGGGCGGGTGGGGTGGCGCAGGTGTTTGGACCCTTAGAACTTCAGCTTCAGTCCCAACAAAACTCTTCGGGGATTATTCGCCTGGCTGGTGAACACGCCGAAGTTCGTCGGGCTGTTGAGGCTGAGCGACGGATTTCCAAAAACAACGTTATTGAACACGTTGAGAAATTCGCCGGAGAAATCGAGTTTAAAGCGCTCGGTAATGCTGAAAGTTTTGCCGAGCGAGAAGTCGAAGTTCCAGCGCGGCAGCGCGCGGAGTTGATCGAACGGGATTTCCGTGACGACGCTGACCAGCGGGCGCGAGCAGGATGCGAAGACGGCCGCGGGATTGGAGAAGATGTTGAGCCCAGTGCCGCCGGTGGACGAATTGCCCGTGGTAGCTACGCCACTGGCGCCGACCACGCCGGAATTCTGGCCTTCGAGCCCGTGCAGCGTCTGCGTGCAGATCGCCGCTGTGCCATTGCCTTCGTACGCGCCAAAATCACCGTTTGCAGCGATATGCAGAGGCACGCCGGTGGAGAACTGATAGATTCCCGAGGTGTACCATCCGCCGGCAACCGCGTCGAGGAAGCGGCTGTCATTGAACGCATACTTGGTTCCCTTCCCAAACGGCAGAGTGTAGTAGTACCAGATGTTGACCACGTGCCGCCGGTCAAAAGTCTCCGAAGATTTATCGAGATTCAAATTGAACGGGCTGTTTGCCGACGAGCCGCTCTGTTGATCCACGCCCTGGTTGCCGATGGCGTGGCTCCAGGTCCAATTCGCCTGGAACTGCAGGCCGTTCGCGAAGCTCTTGTTCAAGCTGACAAAGCCCGCGTTGTAATTCGAGAAGCCGCGATCGGTGATGCCGAAGGACTGGAATGACTGAATGTTGTCCACCGGCGAAGGAGTGACGCGGTTGAATTCGTTCAACGCGAACATGTTGAGGGAGCCATTGATCAGGTCGGTCGCGTCTTGTCCTGCGACCATTTGCGCGCAGTTTGAAAACTTCGCGAGGCCGACGATCTTCGTCGGCTGCGCCTGACAAAACGCGAGCCCGATCTGGTTATCGAAGAAGGGCTGCGCGGGAATTGCTGAGATGGCCGCAGCGCTTTTGCCGTTGATGCGCAGCGCTTGCGCGACGGCATCGAATGCCTGGCCGAAGGTTTGGCCGCTGGCGGCATCCTTCATCAGGTAATCCGAAGAATTCAGCGCGATATCCTGCGGCAAATTGCGGCTGTAGCGCCCGATGAAACCGGCTTCAAACAGCATGTGGCTGGGAAGCGAGCGCTGGATGGTGAAATCGACGCTGTGCGAGTGCGCTTGCGTGGCGTAGGGATCCAATCCGCTCTGCATGAAGAGGCCGAACGGAGCCGCAGCGGTCCCGCTCACGACGTAGGGAATCGGGACGGCGGTCGGAGTTGGCACCGGGATGTTGGTGCCGTCGGTGCCGATGCGGAATGCGTTCGAGGGATTGGTGGCGCCATTGGTGCAGACGAGCGAGCCGCCGGAAAGCACCGGGCCGCCGCATGCATCGACGTCGAGCAAGCCGCCGGTGGTGAGCGGCAAGGAAACCTGGTTGATGTCGCTCATGCGGTCGTAGACGAGCGCGTAACCGGCGCGGATGACGGTGTTGTTGTTGCCGAAAAATCTGTTCTGGAAGGGAACCTGCCAAGCGGTGGAAACACGCGGACCAAATTCGTGCCAATCGGTGACGCGGAGTTTGCCTTTCCACGGATCGGCGAGCGAATTGACGGGAGTGACGCCGAAGAGCGGGTTGTAAGCCTGGCCGGGCGCGACGCCATTATTCAGCGAGTTTGCGCGATTGGTGATCCACTGCCAGTAATCGACGGGAGTATTTGTGCTGGCGTAGACGAGCACATCGTACTTGCCGGTTGCTTCCGTCGGATCGGGTTGAGCGCCCCAATCGAGTCCGAGCGTCAGCGTGAGTGATGGACGCATCTTCCACACGTCTTGCACGTAGCCATTGATCGCGGGAATCGTGGTTTGTGAAAATGCGGGCGTGCCGAGCGGATTCGGCTGGAATTGGCCGTTGCGCGTGAGCACTTGCGAGCTGCGGTCAACGAGGCCGAGCAAGGTGGAGTACAACTCGTTCCAGCGGAGCACGTCGGAAGTTTGCAAGCAGCCGACCGTGATGGCGGCTGAGCACGTCGCCGGCTCGTCGGCGCTGGGGACCGCGAGGTAGACGCCGCTGCCGTTGCCGGTGGATTCGATGTAGTTGATCGGGCCGGCGGTCAAGCCTCCCGCGAAGTTGTCGCTCTTCACGAAGAAATCATGCGCGATGTATCCCGATCCGCCGAATTGCCAGAGATGATTGCCTTTCAGCCAGCTGAAGTCTTGCGCGAGATACCACTTCTTTCCGTTGAATACGCGGAAGCGGGCAGACTGCGTGGCCAGGTTCACTGGGTCGGCGATTAATTTCGAGGTGCTATTGCTGGCACCAGAGCCTTCTCCGGCGAGCGCGAGAGCGGCGGTGGTGCCTGCAACGAGCGGCGCCGGTGCGACACGGTTCCAGCCCCACCAATCGCGCAGGAAAGAACCGTGCGTCACGGAAGTGAAATTCGGCGAAAGCTGGCCGGTGACTTCAAAGGTGTAATAGGTCGGATATATCGGGTCAGTGGAGATCGAGCCCGGAGTACCGAGCAGTGTGATTTGGGAAGTGCTCACGCGATCGATCTTCGAGTAGTGAGAAGTGACGAACGCGGTCCAGTTGGTACTGATTTTTCCGTCGAGCCGGAGCACGGCCAAATTCTGCGAGATGGGCGTGGGAGCGTTGAAGGTGAGACCGGTGGTGTTCAGGCCGTCGCCGAGGGTGCTGTTATTTCCGGCGGGATAAAGCGCGAGCTGCGACTTGATGACCGGATTGAATCCGAGATTGCGTGGATCGCAGGAAACGCCGCCGCACGCTGTGGTGATATTCCCCGGCACGAACGAGTACGAGTTGACGTTGCCTGCCGCATCGCGGAATTTCAGGATGCCGGATTGCAGCGAGGCGGTGGGAACGACGGCGTTGAACTGCGTGTCGTCTTCGAGGCGGCGGCCTTCATAGTTGGCGAAGAACCAGACACGCTGCTTCAGAATTGGGCCGCCCGCTGTGAAGCCGAAGCGGTTGTCAACGGTGTGCGGCTTATGAAGGCCGAGCCGATCGTTGGACCAGCCGTTGGCGTTGAGCCCATCGTCGTTGTGAAATTCATAGATCGAGCCGTGATAGGAATTCGTGCCGCGCTTGGTGATCAGCGCGACCTGGCCGCCGGAAGAACGCGAGAATGTGGAGTTCGGGTTGGTCGTGGCGACCTGAAATTCTTCTGTGCTTTCAATGGGCACGGGCAGCACAGGCGAAGGCGAAGGCTCGCCCGGAGGCGCGGCATAGGAGTTGCTGCCTTCGAGATCGCTGGTGACGTCGCCGCCGTCGAGATTGAAAGTTACTTGTTCGTCGCGCGCGCCGGAGATCTGTCCGCTGGGCGAAACAGCGGGCTGATAAAACATCAGCGCACTGGCGCTGCGCGTAAACACGGGAAGATTTTCGAGAGAATCGCCGCCAAGCACCGCGCCGACCGTTGCAGTGGTCGTCTGCAGGTCAGCCGTGGGCACGCCGCTGACAGTGACGGTCTCGGTGGCGGCGCCGATGGTCATTTTCATGTCCACCGAATACGCTTTCTGCACCTCGACGTGCATCTGGCTCACTTCCACGGCCTGAAATCCCTGCGCGGAGAATTTCACGGTGTAGTCGCTGGGATCGACGGCGGGGAAGGCGTAGCGTCCGGTGTTGTCAGTTTGAGTCGATTGTTTAAGGCCCGTTCCGTGCTGCTCCAGCGTCACGCTCGCGTTCGGCACTGCCGCGCCGGATGGGTCCGTCACCACCCCGGAGACGAGACCCGACGTCGCGGATTGCGCGAACAGGGCGGAAGGAGCCGCCGCGAAGATCAACAGGAAGAAAACTCCGGCGAGCAAAGCGATGCGCTTTCCCGGCATACTCCACCTCCGTGGCTGATACCCCGTTCTTTACAGCCACTTTGGCGCGGACTATAGTGAGGCGCTTCTTGGGTGTCAAGCGGAAAATGTCCGCAACTGATATGCAACTGGGATACGAATAATATGGCAGTCGCAGCGCGCGGGAATGTCACTTACATGGCGCCGGAGGCGCGGCGCGATGCGGATCGGTGCGCGACTGAGAGTGCGAGCGAGGGGATTTCGCGTGAGGAAGCGCTGGAGTTGTGGCGCTACGCTCCGCTCGAGGAGCTTACTTTCGCTGCACGCGCGCGGCGCGCGGCATTTCACGGAACCTGCGTGAGCTTTTCGAAGAAGGTGTTCATTCCGCTGACCCGGCTTTGCCGCGATTATTGCGGTTATTGCACGTTTCGGCGCGATCCCGGCGAACCGGATGACGGATTTCTGCGGCCAGAGGAAGTTCTCAGGATTGCGGAAGACGGGAGGCGCGCGGGATGCAAGGAGGCGCTCTTCAGCCTGGGCGATCAGCCGGAAAAAGTGTTTCCGGAGGCGCGCGCGGTGTTGCTGAAATTGGGTTTTGCGCGAACGCTCGATTATCTCGCGGCGATGTGCGAGCTGGTGCTCAAGGAGACAGGACTATTGCCGCACGCGAATCCCGGAGTGATGGCCGCAGCGGATCTCGAGCGGCTAAAATCTTCGAATGGGAGCATGGGATTAATGCTTGAGAGCGTCAGTTCGCGATTGCTTCATCGAGGCGAGGCGCATTTTCGCGCTCCCGATAAAATTCCTGCAGTCCGAATTCAGGCGATGGACGACGCTGGGCGGCTGAAAATTCCATTTACTACCGGAATCTTGATCGGGATCGGCGAAACGCTCGAGGAGCGCGTCGATTCGCTGATCGCGATTCGCGACTCACATCGACGGTACTCGCATATTCAGGAAGTGATCGTGCAAAATTTTCGCGCCAAGGCAGACACTCCAATGGCGGGTGCATCCGAACCTGCGATGGAAGAGATGCTGCGGACGCTGGCGATCGCGCGATTGATCCTGGACGGCGAGATGAACCTTCAGGCGCCGCCAAACTTGAGCTACGAAAATTTCCCGATGCTACTAGATGCCGGCATAAACGATTGGGGCGGGATTTCGCCGGTAACGCGCGACTGGATCAATCCGGAAGCCGCGTGGCCGCAAGTGAATTTGCTTGAGCGCGAAACCGATTCACACGGGCTTGAACTGCGTGAACGCCTTGCAATTTATCCCGAGTACGTGACGCGCAACGAGTTTGTACACCCGAATTTGCGGCCGCATCTTTCCCGATTCGCTGGACCAGATGGGTATGCCCGAAACTAATAAATTCGCTCGATCAGAGGATGCGCGCGCGCGGCTCGCCAAGAGTTCGCTCAACGATTCTCTTTCGGAGTGCTCTGCGCACGTTCGCGGCGCGCTTGAATGTGCGCTCGAAGGCGGCAAGTTGGCGTCCGAGGAAGGAATACTCCTGGCGCGCGCCGGGGATTCCGATCTTGGAGCTGTGCTTAAGACCGCGGATGAGCTTCGCCGCCGGGTGAACGGCAGCGCGATCACTTATGTGGTCAACCGGAACCTTAATTTCACGAACATTTGTTATGTCGGTTGCTCGTTCTGCGGCTTCGGCGTGGGCGCACATTCGCCTGAAGCGTACTTGCACTCATTCGAGAAGCTGATCGAGAAATCGCGCGAAGCGGCGGCCGCCGGCGCGACGGAAGTGTGCATTCAGGGCGGCTTGCCCCGCGATCTGGATGGCTTCTATTACCGGAATCTTCTTCGCGCGATAAAAACGGTGCTTCCGCAAATTCATTGCCACGCGTTTTCTCCGATGGAGATCGCAAATGGCATGGAGAAAACCGGAATGCCCGTTCGCGACTACCTG
>DASTCZ010000387.1:0-2891 GCA_035710585.1 Candidatus Acidiferrales bacterium
ATCATCCGGCCCGAGGACAAGACTCTCGGGCTCGAATTCTTCCATCCTGGAATTACGGATTTTCCGCGAAAGCGGGCTTACGTTGTCTTCACCATCCCGAAAATGATGGTCGGCAACGCATTGGTCTATTGAGCGCGAAAACCAATTTTGGACGGCGTGCGTCCATATCTTTGACGGCGGTTCCGGCGAGAACTGAATCTCTTGATCGAGACATATTCCGGGAGGTTGCCATGCGTAGATGGTTTGCACTTGTTGCAGGCGCGGTTGTCCTGACGGCTCTTGTCGGCGTCGTGGCGCGGGCGGACGATTTTTGGACGAAGAAGCAGTGGCAGCAGTGGAGCGAGAGCGATTGCACAAAAATCCTGAAAGATTCGCCGTGGTCGCACACGTACACGATGTCCAAAGCGTTGGTGAGCGCGGACCTGCACCCCGATTCGCACGGTACGGATCCTTTGCAGCCGCCTCCAGTTGCCGGAAGCGCTGCGTCGGGCGAAACGAAGGAAGAGATCAATTACGTCGTGCAATTACGCTCGGCGCTTCCGATCCGGCAAGCCATGGTCCGAGAGATGGCCATTAAGCAGAAGTACGACAAGTTCAACGCTGATCAGAAAAAACAATTCGACGACAGGGCGGGGCAGTTCCTGACGCGCAGCTACGACGACGTAATCATCGTTGACGTGACCTACGACTCAAACATCCAGACTTTCATGCGGGCGCTCGCCGAATATTGGCAGAGCGTGCCAGAAACCGCTGTCCCCGAGGACGCGCACTTGATCTTGCAGAACGGGACGCGGATTTCTCCGGTGCGCTTCGTCTCTCAAAAAGGAGCGAACTACGAATTTGAGCTGATTTTCCCGCGAGTACAGAATGGCGAGCCTGTGATCGGCGCGAACGACAAGGTGCTCGGGCTGGAATTCACTCACCCGGACCTCTCTCAAGTGAAGAAAGACTTTCCGACGCAGCGCGTGTACGTCGAGTTCAAGCCCGAGAAGATGGAAATGAACGGGAAGATGACGTTCTAGGGAGTCGGCTCGGTAGCGTTCAATCCTTAGTTTCCACGATTCAATCGCGGCGCCCGGCGGAAGCTTGGGCGCCGCTTCATTTTCTCGAGAAACGTTTCCGGTGCAACTGCGTCTTATACTATATTGCTCTAGGCCTGTAGCGATAAAGCCTGGATCGATGAAACACGGGAGCTGGAGAGAATGAAAACAGACGAAGAGCGGGACCTGTTTCCGGGAGCGCTGGAGATGATGGTGCTGCGAATCCTGAAGCAGCAGCCGCTTCACGGCTACGCATTAGTGCAGCACATCAAGCGCTACTCGAAGGACTTGCTGCAGGTCGAAGAAGGATCGCTTTACCCAGCCCTGCAGCGCCTCTTGAAAGAAGGCCTGGTGCGCGCGCAGTGGGAGACTTCGAGCACGAACCGGCGAGTGCGAGTCTATCGGCTCACTTCGAAAGGTGAGAAGCAGCTGGAGAAGAAAGTCTCCGCGTTCGAGAGGATGTTTCGGGGAATCGCAAGCGTGCTCGCGCCGATCCGCGTGCGCGAGTAGCTTGCAATCCGCGGCAAGCGTGAAATTGTGGGGTGGCGCATGAATTGGCATGGGCGAATCTTCCATCGGAAGAGAATCAGCGCTGAACTCTCGGCGGAGATGCGCGCGCACCTCGATGAAAAAACGTCGGCGCTGATTTCGGAGGGAACGAATCCGCGGGAAGCAAGACTCTCGGCGCTCCGCGAGCTGGGAAATGTCACGCGAATAGAAGAGACCGCAAGAGACGTCTGGCGCTGGCCAACGCTCGAAAGCTGGATCGCGGATTTCCGGTTTGCGGGCCGGATACTCCGGAAGAGTCCGGGGTTCGCGGCGATTGCAATCCTCACGCTTTCGATCGCCATCGGGGCCAACACTTCCATTCTGGCGGTGATGAATGCCGCGCTGCGGCCGGCGATGCCTTATCCGCAAGTCGAGCAATTGGTCAGCGTTTACAACAGAAATCTGAGAGTCGCTGGCGATTACGCGGAATTCGTCTCCCAGCCCTTCTGGCGGGACATGCGCGAACGGAACCACACCATGCAGGATGTGGCTGCGTACACCTGGACCGCGCGAATGAACCTGACGGGCGATGGCGGCGCAGCGGTACGTATTCGCACCGCGCGCTTGAGCGCGAATTATTTTTCGGTGCTCGGCAATGCGCCAATGCTCGGCCGCTCATTTGAAGATGAAGACGGCCTGCCCGGCCACGATCGTGTAGCGATCATCAGCAATGCGCTTTGGCGCGAGCGGTATGGCGCGCGTGCGGATTTTGGCGCGATCGAGCTTCTACTCGACCGGCAAAAGTTTTCGGTGGTCGGCGTGCTGCCCGCGGATTACCGCGCGGGGCGGCTGGGCGATCGTATGGATGTGTTTCTTCCGCTGCAGACGACTGGAGCCGAGGCATCGCGGCGCGATTTGCGCTCGGTGATCTTGCTGGGCCGAATCAAGGAAGGAACGGCCTTTGCAGCCGCTCAGCAGGATCTGGAATCGATCGCGAAGGCGGATGCCGCCGCGTTTCCGGCAACCGACGGCGGATGGGACGCGAACGTGACCTCGCTGCGCCACGATCTGGAGCCGGGCGGCCGGCCGCGATTCATGGTTTTCCTCGGTCTTGCGGCATTGATTCTGCTGGTGGCGTGCCTGAACGTTTCGCTCTTGCTGCTCGCGCGCGGTGAGGGGCGGCGGCACGAGACGCTCGTGCGATTGAGCCTCGGCGCGACGCGCGGCCGGCTGGTTCGATTGCGTGCATGCGAGAGCGGGTTGATTGCGCTTTGCAGCACAGGATTAGCGCTGCTGGTGGCTGGATGGGGCAGGCGGCTGATGCTCGCCTACACGCCAGCTGAGTTTCTGAATGGAATTCAC
>DASTCZ010000388.1:0-9819 GCA_035710585.1 Candidatus Acidiferrales bacterium
TCCACACGCGCGGCTTCGTCGGATGAATGTTCGTGAAGACGCGCAAAATCCGGCCGCCGTGCGTCGGCCGGCTCGGAAACGCATCGACGTGCAGCAGATCGTTGCGCTTGTGCAGCGGCAAATCGCGGCCGTCCTCTTCGATCGGCCGGAAGCTCGCATAATCCAGCACGAATTGGCCATCGTAGGGCGATAAGAACTGCCGCACGAATTTGACGACTTCGGCGGAATATCGGCGCATCGTGTCCTGTAGCCGCTTCGTGATTTGCGGCGCTCCGTCAAAGCCGCGAAGCTCGTCCGCGACCGGACGATAGGAAACATTTTTGTGCACCGCGGAATCGGCGCGCTTCTGCGCGGTGAGGAAGTCGCGGTCTTCTTGCGGAAAGAGAAATGGCGGCTGCGCGAAATACAAAATTCGCCCCGCTTCGAGCTGCGCGCAAAGCTCGCGCGAGTTCGCCGTGCGTTCCCGCGACCAGCCCGCGGGATGGGAATAATCGGTGATTTCGATCCAGGCGCGCATGCGTCGCGTAGAGAATACCTTTGCGCGCGCGGCGGCGCCAATGTTGGTTCCGCGGATGCGAGTGCGTTAACATAATTAGCGCACTCGACATGACCAAGATCCTCGCGGGACACGCGGCTCCAGAGTTTTCCCTGCGCGACGCAGCGGGCAATTCGTATTCGCTTTCCGAAGCGCTGAAAAAGGGGCCGGTCGTTTTCGCGTTTTACAAAATCAGCTGTCCCGTTTGCCAATTCACGTTTCCATTTCTCGAGCGGCTCTACAAGACGTATAGCGGGCCGAACGTGAGCTTCTGGGGAATTTCCCAGGACGATGCGCTCGATACGCGCGATTTCGCCGAGGAATTCGGCGTCACGTTTCCGCAGTTGCTCGATGACGAGCGGTACACGATTTCGAATCTGTACGGGCTGACGAACGTGCCCACGTTTTTTCTGGTCGCGCAAACTGGCGAGGTGATCGTTTCCTCCGTGGGCTTCGATAAGGCCAAGCTGCAGCGCATCGATAACGAGCTTGCCGATCACACTCACCGCGCCCACGCGCCGCTCTTCATGCCCGGCGAAGTGGTTCCCGCGCATAAACCCGGTTGAGGCTCGAAAAACTGAGCTCCGTGCGAGCTCTTGCCTTGTGCAGGGCCCTTTGTGGCGCGGACACTCTTGCCTGCCCTGACGCAGGAACGGGTCTGCGCGTCTTTGCCTTTGCGCCTTTTGCACTTGTCCCGATGACTTGGCCGGGATCCAGATGTGCGCCCTTTGTACCCCGATGTACTTGATCGGGGACGCTCATCGGGACTGCCCGTAGTGATTCGGTCTCACGTTTTCCAGACTGCGCATCGGTTTGATGGCGGTTAGCAGTTGGAAAGAGCGAGGCATGCGATCCGGCGAGGCTTCCCTACACAATCTGCTCTATGCAGGAGCGCGAAAGCGTGCCGCTAGGTCAAAATCCAAGGCTGCCGCGCTGAAGACCGCGGCGCTACGTTTAAACCTGAAGGCAAAAGCAGATCCCCGCAACGGCGGGCAGTCGCTACACAAAGCTAAAGCAGTAACGAGCCAAAAATGCGACGCAACCTTAAGAATCTTGCATGCGTCTATTCCCATGTTTGATGGGATGGAGCCTGGCGATGATACGACGCTTGCTGTTTCTTTTCTTGTCAGCCTTTTCGGCGCTTCTAGCATTCAGGCCTGTTGACCAGACTCAGGCAGACACAATTGCTCCGTGCGAAAGAACAGATCGCCCCGTCACTGAGGCGCAATGTGACCTGAGGGGCCCAGTTCGCACGGCGGAGACGTGGCTATCGTTGCCCAGCTCTTCGCCGCCGAACGTAACAAGCTCCTACACTCTTCTCGCGTTCGACGCGGATGGACATCTCACCGCCAGGCGAACAAGAACGAACACCGGAATTCAATCGGACGTTTCCTTCACTGCAGGCGCTGACGGCCGAACGCTGACAATCGACGTCAATTGGTCAGGTTCCGCTGATTCGGGCGGACATCCCGTCACGACCATCACTTTCGACGCGGAAGGCCACGAAGTGAAGTCTGAAATTGAGGTCGACGACAAGACTTTCTCTACGACGGAGCGTGCCTACGACAGCGCCGGGCGGCTGGTGTCCGAAACTACCTGCCCCGGGGCTTGCAATGGCTCCTCCAGCCGGACCGAATTCAAGTATGACCAGGTAGGAAGGCTGATCAACGAGGCGTATCGAGCGCACCCCGATAGTGCGCCATCGTGGAGAGTTGCGTATGAATATCCGGCGGCGAACGTGGTTCGCGAACGCTATTTTGGTGGAGACTTTATCCCGCGCGACTCTGCCATGCCGGAATCCGTTCCAACGAGAATCACTGAAACCACCAACGACGCCGACGGCCGGCCGGTCGAGATCGTGACGACCATGCCCGGGGCGCAGAAAGGCGGGTGGGGATGCTCGGAGTGCGCGATGCCTGGACGCATCGCGATTCGGTATGACAAACAGGGTCGCGTGCAGGACAGAACGGAATATTCTCCGAGCGGCGAGCCCGAAGCCGAGGATATTTATGTTTACGATGCGGCTGGGAACACCTTGTCTGCAACGCACAACATAGGACGCGTACAGAACGCCATAAAGTACAGCTATGACTTTGACGAGCGCGGGAATTGGATTCGGAAGGAAACATATCGCGACAATGCGGACGGCAGCCGCACCATTTGGAGCATTGAAAAACGGACTGTAACCTACTACCAATAGCAGCGGGAAGATTACCTGCCAGTGCGGTCGTGCAAACCGCGGCAACATAAAACGTGTTACGTTGCACACGGGGCGAACGCAAAAGGCGCGAAAATCCGGCGCTATACAGGCAAAGGCGATCGCGCACATCCGGGAGTGGCTGTGCCACCGAGGCCGGAAACTATGCGGGGCGGATGTCGAAACGCTTGATCAAGCCGTTTTCGATTTGAAATATGTGGCCGACGGTCTTGTCCGCCAGGACGTTGCCGTCGAGGTCGCGCACGACCTGATGGACTTCCACGACGATTTCCCCTTGAGGGCTGCGGGCGAACGCGACCGGCTCCACGTGCGGATCGACCTTTGCCCATTGACGCGTCCAGTAGCTGCGCACCTCGTCGCGTCCGTGGACGTGACCGCCCTCCATGCCATTTGCCCAGATGACGTCTTCGTGCATGGCTGCGAGCGCCGCGTCCATGTCGCGGGCGTTGAAGCGGGCGTAGACGCGTTTGAGAAGGGCGAGGTCGTCGGGCATGAGAGTGGGCATATGTGACGGGGCGGGGAGATTTTACGATAGTTGCGCTCGGAGACACGAAGCAGAGAGGCAGGGAGACAGGGACGCACCCGCCTACGCCCGCGATGGCGGGCTACGGCGCAAAGCAGGAGGCGTCACCCGTTCGCGCCAGCTACCCACCACGCTGAGCTCAGGGTTCCCGACCCAAAACGTCGGCACTTGGGCGGAAGCAACGCTCGACGGTGGTCCCTTCGACCGTTGAGGCAAATCATTCGTCGCGGAGGGCGACGATGGGATCGACGCGGCTCGCGCGCCACGCGGGAATAATCGACGCCGCGAAGGCGATGCAGGCGAGAATCAGAGGCACCGAGAAAAATGTGGCGAAATCACGCGCGCTGATCCCGAACAGCAACCCGGACATCACACGGCTTAGCGCGAAGGCGCCCGCAAGTCCGGCGACGATTCCCGTAACCACCAGCGACATGCCCTGCTGCACGACGAGCCGGACAATGTGCGATGGCTCGGCTCCCAACGTGACCATCACGCCGATGTCGTGCGAGCTCTGCGAGACCAGGTGCGAAAGCACGCCGTAGAGTCCCACTGCTGCGAGCAGCAACGCGAAGACGGCAAATGCGCCAAGCATGGTGCTGGCAAATCGCTGGCGGGCGAGCGAATTGTAGAGCCGCTGCTGCATCGTCTGGATGCCATAGACGGCGATGCCCGGATCGACGGCGTGGACCGCGCCGACGATGCTGGAAGACATCGCCTCGGGATCGGTGGAAGTTCGCGCGACGAGAAACATGCTTCGGTCCGGATTTTGCGATTGCGGAAAATAGACGACGATCTTTCCTTCGGTATCGAGTCCGTATTGCTTCACCCCGCCGACTACGCCTGCGATGGTGTATGGCTTTTTCGGATCGAACCAGACGTGATGCCCGACCGGATCGGTATCGGGCCAAAAGCGCTGTGCGAATTTTTCGTCGATGAGGACTACCGGCTGCGAATCAGGCGTATCCTGCTCGGCGAAAAAGCGTCCCCGGCGCAGCGGAATTTGCAGCGTCTGAAAATAATCGGCGCTGGCCACGCGCTGGTCCACCTGAAGCTCCTGGCCGGGAGGCGGATTGTATCCCTCAACGCTCATGCCTCCCCAGCCGACGGCTCCGGTGAGAGGCAGCACGTCGGACTCGCCTTCAGCAACAACACCGGGCAGATGTGAGACGCGCAGATCGATATCGCGCCAGAGGTTTGAGGCGGCCTTGGGGTCGCGATATTTCGGGTCAGTTGCCGCGACTTGCATCGAGATGACGCTATTCGTGGAGAATCCGGGCGGCACGTTTTGCAGGCGAATGAAGCTGCGAATGAGAAGGCCAGCGCCGATGAGCAGCATGAGCGAAAGAGTGAGCTCGGAGACGATCAGCAATCCGCGCAGGCGGTGCCGCTTGATGTAAAGGCCGCCATCGGTCTGGCCGCCGCGGCCGCCGGCTTTCAGCGAGGTGTTCAAATCGATGGCGATGCCGCGGATCACGGGCGCCAGGCCAAAGAGAATGCCCGTGAGAATCGAAACGATAAACGTGAAAGCCAGAACGGAGCCGTTGATTTGGATATCGTCGAGGCGCGGAATATTTCCCGGATTCAAGGCATGCACGGCGGAGATGCTGGCGCGCGCGACAAGCAAGCCGGCCGCGCCTCCGAGGAGACCGAGCAGTCCGCTTTCGGTGAGCAGTTGCCGCGCGAGGCGACGCCAGCCGGCGCCGAGAGCCGTGCGGATGGCGACTTCCTTTTCACGCCCGGCGGCGCGGGAGAGAAGGAGATTTGCGACGTTGGCGCAGGCGATGAGCAAGACCAGCGCAACGGAGCCCATGAGCACAAGCAGCGAACGCCGAACATCGCCCACCACTTGCTCTTGAAGGCCGATTACGTGCATGCCGAAGCTGCTGCCGCGCTTGTCTTTTTCGCGAATGCGCGCGGCGATGATGGAGACGTCGGCTTGCGCCTGTTGCGTGGTGACACCGGGCTTCAGGCGCGCGACGATGTTGTAGTTCTCGTCGCCGCGGCGCGCCCAGGCTTTCGCGTCGAGCTGCAGCGGCAGGACGATGTCCATCTTGTCCATCGGCCCTTCGGAGGGCATCACCTCGGAATTCAGGAGGAAGCTGGACTGGAGCACGCCTGCTACGACGTGCGGGGTGCCGTTCAGGATGATGGATTTGCCGACGATTTCCGGATCGGAGCTGAACAAGCGTTGCCAGACGCGGTAGGTGAGGATTGCGACCGATGGGCTGCCGGGTTTGTCGTCTTCGGGGAGCAAAGAACGGCCGAGGATGGGACGGGCGCCAAACATTTCGAGGCCAGCGCTCTGGGTGCTGAGGACATCGACGCGCTCAGGTTGTTCGCGGCCGGTGAGGATGTAGGTGCGGCTCTGCGAAAGGGCCATCGTGTCGAAGGAACTGTTTTGCGTCTGCAAATCCATGAACTGGCCCGGAGAGGGCCAATCGCGAAAGATGCCAATGGCGGGTGAGTGCAGCCAAATGGCGACCAGACGGTTCGCGTTGGGATAAGGAAGCGGGTGCAGGAGCAGCGCATCGACCACGCTGAAGACGGCGGAGTTCGCGCCGATGCCGATGGCCAAGGATGCGACGATTACGGTGGTCAGCAGCAGATTCTTGCGCAGCACGCGCAGTGCGTACTTCACGTCCTGCAGGAAATCGCCCACGGCTTCGCCTCCGAGTACTTCGAAGGATAAGACGCTAGGTTACGGGATTGGTTACGGAGACGGAGCGATCGAATTGCGGGCTCGGATGATACGTTCCGAGAATTTTCATCACTACATGAAGCCGGGGCAGGCCCGATTAAAGGAATTGGGGCGGGCAGATTCTGCCTCCGCGAGGACAAGAAACGCGGTGGACATAGGCGTTTCTGTCGGTGCAGATCGAAAGTCCGAGAGGCCGTCATGAGAAAGCTTTGTGTCAGGTATGGGTGCTGGATGTCGTTTGGCATCAGTGCAGCGATCGTTGTAGTTCTGGTTTTAGCGAGCGGTGCGGCGCCTTCGGCGGTGGTCCACGCCGCTCCCCTTCCCGCTTGCACGGGCAGCAACATTCCGTGCGCGATTGGAAATCTTGAGGTGCTGAGTTTCGATACGGGGACGCTCTTTGGGGGCGGAGGTAGCGGCGGCGGCTGTGGGATGGGCTCGACCATAACCATCCTGAACGACTCGAACGGAGATGGCTTCAGGCTCTCGGGATTCGGAGGAAACGTCACGTGCGTGCTGACTTCGATCACCGGTGGGTTTACGACCGGCAGCGCATCGGTCACGGTACAAGGCATCAACGGCTTCCTAATTGACGACGCCTTCGCGACCTTCAACTGCGGCGTCACAACCGGCAGCAGCGCGGGCCTTACGTTTGATCCCGGCTTAGGCCCAACGAGCGTGATCAGCATTCCGTGTCCGACGCTGGCGGTTGGGTCAACCGCATTAGAGACCGGCCACGTCACGTTTACGCCGACGGGCACGCTCGCAGAGACTTTCACGCTTTCTGGAACGTTCCTGACTGGCGGGAATTTGTCGCTGCAGGAGTTTTCACTTCAGGCGTCGCTGGTGCCGGCGCCGACGCCCGAGCCGGGGATGCTGGTGATGTTTGGCAGCGGGCTGGTTGGGCTGGCAGCGGCGATCAGGAGACGGCGGAGAGCGAAGTAGCGGTCCCGACAACGACCCGATTAACCAAGTCGGGGTACAGAAATCGGACAATCCGAGGATCAGGCAAGCTTCTCTGACACTCCGTCGACCAGGGATTGCAGAAGCGTCGCAACATCCGGATACCGAGCGATCCCCGCACTTTGACCGGCCCACAAGGCCAGCAAATCGCTGCGTCCGGCTTGCTGTGCGGGCACCGCGAGGTTTCGCATGAGAGCTCGTTGCAGCGGGTAGGGGAGGATGGCGACGCCGGGGCGGTTCAATTCTTCCAAGAGTTGATTATGAATGGCGCGGGCCAGACGTCCGGTGAACCCACGGGTGAGAGCAGTTCGGTTCGCTTTTCCGCTGAGAATTGCCTCACGGTGCGGCGCAGTTGCTCCAGACTCTTCGCATGCCAGGAACACCGTTCCCATCTGCACACCTCCAGCACCGAGCGCGAACGCGGCTGCGATGCCGCGGGCATCGGCGATTCCTCCAGCGGCGACGACGGGTACCCGCACCGCATCCACGATCTGCGGCACCAGAGAGATTGTGCCCGTGAGGGAGCTTTCCGCGGAGCGCAGGAACGATCCGCGATGACCGCCGGCCTCGAATCCCGATGCCACGACCATCTCGACGCCGGCTTGCTCAAAGGCGATGGCTTCGTCCGGAGTCGTCGCGGTGCCGATCGTGAGGATGAGCTGGCGATGACACTCTTCGAGGATCTCCTTCGGCGGAATGCCAAAGATGAATGAGAAGACCGGCACCTTCGCATCGAGCAGAACGCGCACCTGATCTTCGAAGCGAAGCGGATGGTATGGTGGGAACTCCGGCTTTCTCGCACCGACCTCCGTAAGATATGGAGCCAGATGGGATAGCGCGCGATCAAAAGCTCCGGCGTCGGACGTCGCCGCGCCTTCGTCCTCCATCGAAACCCAGAGGTTCATGGCGAACGGTTTATTGGTCAAAGCACGGATTTCGGCAATTACGTCCTGAATCGCCGGCGGAGTCAGGCTGTGCGCGCCAAAAGAACCGAGACCGCCGAAGTTTGAGACCGCGGCGGTGAGACGCTGCGAGGAAAAGCCGCCCAGCGGCCCCTGGATGATCGGGTATTCAATTCCGAGTTTGTTTGAAACGCGTGTTCTGTTCCACGCCGAGATTTGTTTCGCCATCGTCAAACGCAGGGCAGGTCTCCCTGCCGCATCACGCCTCGACTTCCAAGATGACTTCAACCACCGCGGGCACGCCCAGAGGAAGACTGGCCACACCTAACACCATACGGACTGAGGTTTTCTCTTCGCCGAAGACATCGCGGAATAGTTCTGAGGCGGCGTCGGCAACTACCGGTTGATCGAAGAAATCTCCGTGCGTCGCAAGATATACGCATAGCCGAACAACACGGGTTACTTTATCAAGCGAACCCAAGTTCTGCCTTGCCGCTGACAGAACATTCAGGGAAGCAATGCGGACTGCCTCTCTACCGGCGTTCGCGTCCAGTTCTTTCCCGAGGCGGCCGACGAACTTCGGCTGGTGCCCGACGGCAGGAAGCATGCCGCTGAGGAAGAGCAGATTGCCGGTCTGTACAGCCTCGACATAGGCGCCGAACGGAGTGGGCGGAGGCGGGAGTTCAATTCCGAGCTCCCGCAGCCGGAGCTCAGCGCTCGCCCGCTGCGAGGCGTTGCCGCTTACCATTTCCCTGAGTGCGCACCGCCGTCCACGTGCAGCACCTCCCCCGTCACCTGACGGGCTTCTGTGAGATAAACCACGGCTTCGACGATATCCTTCACGTCTGAGATTGTACCCATCGGCGAGAGGGTCTTGAGGAAGTCCTTCGGGTTGTTCTTGTGCATCGGTGTGTCCACGACGCCGGGCGCGACCGCGTTGAAGCGAATCTTCTCCTTGGGGTATTCCGCGGCCAGGCTCCGCGTGACGGCTTCGAGTCCGCCCTTGGTGATCATCGGGACAGACGCCGTAATTCCCACGATTGGATTGTCCACCAGCGCGGCGGTGATGGTGACGACGCTTCCGCCAGATTTTTGCGCGAGCATCTGCCTCACCACTCGTTGCGTGACGTGAATAAAGCCTTCGAGATTGGTGGAAGATAGCGCCTTGAAATCTTCGACCGTGTAATCAGTAAAGGGTTTTGTGAAGAAGATGCCTGCATTGTTGACCAGCGCATCAACCGAGCCGAACTTCTGTAGGGCTGTCTCGACGATCTTCGATGCGACAGAACTATCACCGACGCTGCCATCTACGAGAGCCAGATGATCAGATTCGGGGAAGGCATTTGACTTCTTGAGGTCGCGCGAATTTGCAACAACATTGTATCCGCGAGTAAGGAACGCTTGGACTGCACCGGCTCCGATGCCTTGCGAAGCGCCCGTTACGATAACCGTTTTCTGCTTGCTTGCCATATCAGCCTCCTTGGCTGTTCGACTCATGCGATTCTCTTCTGCGCGCGGCTCAATCTCGCGAGCTGATGCGGCTTTTACGATTCCTGGAAACTGGCACTCAGCCTTTTAAGGGTGTGCTTGCAAGGACCTCCACTTTTTCGACCTGCGGAGGAGCGGCGAATAATTCGGCGGCCCGCGCCGTCAACGCCTTTGCGATATCGCCGGTAAGATGGGCGTTGCGACCCGCTTCATTCGCAAATGTGTCGAAGATTCCGAACTTCCCCGGCCCGATCTTGATCGCATACCATTTCAGAGTTCCTTTTTCATTCAGCGCGAGCGGCTGAACTGACTTCAGAAATGCCTCAGCAGCAGCCTCTTTACCTTCGCGTGCTCCGAGCGTGACGAGCAATCCAATCGATTCCATGGACTTACCCTCCTGTGTTGAATCAGGTCCGGATGGTTGGCCGACCTGTGCTCACAACTATGAGTAGACTGCAAACCGGAACTGTTCTTGTGCGGGTTTCTGCTGGGATG
>DASTCZ010000389.1:0-2715 GCA_035710585.1 Candidatus Acidiferrales bacterium
CGGGACGGTGTTGTTCACGATTTTGATCATGCCTCCGCCGACGAGCTTTTTGAATTTCACGAGCGCGAGATCGGGCTCGATGCCGGTGGTGTCGCAATCCATCATGAAACCGATAGTGCCGGTGGGCGCGAGGACGGAGACTTGCGAATTGCGGTAGCCGTGCTCGGCGCCGATGGCGACGGCTTCGTCCCAGGACTGCTGCGCGGCTTTCAGCAATTGCGGCTGAACATTTTCGGACTTGATGGGGCGGAGCGAATCGCGGTGGAGACGGATGACATCAAGCATCGGCTCGCGATTCACTTTGAATCCGGGAAATGGGCCGAGGCGCTCGGCGATGCGAGCGGACTGGGCGTACGCTTCGCCGGTCATAAGAGCCGTGACGGCACCGCACATATCGCGGCCCTCGTCGGAATCGTAGGGCAGCGCGAGCGACATCAGGAGCGCGCCGAGATTAGCGTAGCCCAAGCCGAGCGGGCGGAAGTTGTGCGAGTTTTCCGCGATCTTCGGCGTGGGATAGCTGGCGTTATCGACGAGAATTTCCTGCGCGGTGATGGTGACGTCCACGGCGTGCTTGAACGCGGCGACATCGAACTGGCCGGAGCTGCCGACGAATTTCATGAGGTTCAGCGACGCGAGATTGCAGGCCGTGTCGTCGAGGAACATGTATTCGGAGCAAGGGTTCGACGCGTTGATGCGCGCGGTGGATTTGCAGGTGTGCCAGCGATTGATGGTGGTGTCGTACTGCATGCCGGGATCGCCGCAGCGCCACGCGGAATCAGCGGCCTTGCCCAGCAGATCGCGGGCGCGGAAGCGTTCGGCGGGCGAGCCGTCGTTTACGTTGTGAGTCCACCAGTCGGAATCGTCTTCGACGGCCTGCATGAAATCATCGGTGACGCGGACGGAATGGTTCGCGTTCTGGAAAAAGACGGAGGAGTAGGCTTCGCCATCGATCGCGGGATCGTAGCCGGCGGAAATCAGCGTGTGCGCTTTGCGCTCTTCTTTGGTTTTACTCTCGATGAATTCGACGATGTCGGGGTGATCCATATTGAGGATCACCATTTTCGCGGCGCGGCGCGTTTTGCCGCCGCTCTTGATGACGCCGGCGAAGGCGTCGAAGCCCTTCATGAAACTGACGGGGCCGCTGGCGATGCCGCCGCCGGAGAGAGTTTCGCGGCTGCCGCGAAGCGCCGAAAAATTCGTGCCGGTTCCGGAGCCCCACTTGAAGAGCATGCCCTCAGTTTTGGCGAGGTCCATGATGGCGCCCATATCGTCGCGGACGGAATTGATAAAGCAGGCGGAGCATTGTGGCTTGGGCTGGACGCCGACGTTGAACCAGACCGGCGAATTGAACGCCATTTTCTGCTCGACGAGCAGGTGCGTGAGCTCATCGCGGAAGGCGTCACGAGATTCCGGCGAGGCGAAGAAATTGCCGCGCTCGCCCCAGCCGACGATCGTCTCGACGACGCGAGAGATGAGCTGGCGAACGGACGTTTCGCGCTGGGGACTATTGAGCTTGCCGTGGAAGTATTTCGAGGCGACGATGTTTGTGGCCGTCTGCGACCAGGTGCGCGGGACGTCGATATTTTCCTGGCGGAAGATGACCTGGCCCTTTTCGTTGCCGATCTGGGCGGTACGCTTTTCCCATTCGACTTTGTCGAAGGGAGAAATCTTCCCGTCTGTGAAGTAGCGTTCGAAGACGAGACCAGTGGCTTGGTCGGCCGGGGCCGCAGTTTGGGTTGACGCTCGCAGGGTTTGTTCGTTCAGGGCCATTCTTACTTCCGCCATGGTTCGCCTCCGCGCATTCAGGAAGACAGCCGCGTGGGGCGTCTTCCTATTTTAACTCCTCCGGGACTGGGTTGCCGATTCTCCGGCGGCAACGTGAAACATGTACCCGGCCGTGCAGCTGCAAAAGAAAAATGAAAAATAGGTCCCCCAAGCGGGCTCGCGATGGCTGGAATCGCGAAATCGCTTTCGCTACCGGAAGGAAATATCCGGCGGCGGAGGGATCTCTCAGTTATAGTCGCTTGGTTAGGCTGGCTCCGTGCTTGCCGGCGGGAAGGGGTGTCGAATCTTCCCCCCGGCCGATCACGTCCCCGAGTCTGGGAGCGCAGTATCGGCGTAGGGCGAAAAGTTGTCAAGAGGGAAGTAGAAAAAAACGCTACCTGTTTTGTGTAAAAGTTAGGATACCCCTAGATGTGGTGGTGTGATTACAAGGCAACACTTTTGAGCCTACAGGCTTCCAATTAGATGTACGGGCACTCCCCCATTCACCCGATTCCGATTCCGCCCGAATTTCTGTAAGATTTGATGGGAGACAACAATGTACGTCGGACGGAAACCGAGCTTGTCGATCGCCGCGAGCCTGCTGGCTGCGGCTTTTTTTTGCATTCCCGCGATGGCGCAGACAGTCCAGCCTGGGGCAGCTGCGCAGCGCGTGTCGGTGAAGGGCGTCGATAATTTTGCGCAGGTGAACAGTTTTCTCTTTCGCGGGGCGCAGCCGGACGACAGCTCCTATGCGAGCCTGAAGCAGATGGGGATCAACGTCGTTGTGGATTTCCGCGACGAGAAAGACCAGATCGCACACGAGAAGAAATTGGTCGAGGCGACGGGGATGCAGTTTCTGAGCTTGCCCTGGAGCGGGCGGAGCGAACCGACGCACGACGAGGTGATCGCGTTCCTCAACCTGATGCACAACCCGCAAGGTAAAAAAGTGTT
>DASTCZ010000390.1:0-6984 GCA_035710585.1 Candidatus Acidiferrales bacterium
GCTCGCAATCTTCAGCGGATTCATCGCTCTTGGAGGGCGCTTCGCCGCCGGCAAAACCGAGGTCTTGATCTGTTTGGCCACTGTCGGTTTGCTGGCAGCGCAATATTTCACGCTGTTCACGGTCATGGGCGGCACCACGCCGGGAATGATGATTACTGGACTGCGCCTCGTCTCCTTCGAAGGCGATGCGCCGGCGCCAAGCCAGCTGGTTTGGCGCAGCATCGGCTATCTGATTTCGGGCGGAACGGCGTTCCTCGGGTATCTCTGGTCTTTGTGGGACGAGGACGAACTGACTTGGCACGACCGAATCTCGCAGACCTATATCACTCCGGCCGAGGCAGCGGTGACGACAGAATCCTCCAAAGCCCACGGCCCGAGCGAGTTGCACACGTAATCCGCGCCAAACTGCAGCTAGCCGGGTCCCCAAGACCGCTGGCGCAATCGATAAAACCTCGCACGGCAGGGGCGGCATCGAATAGCCTGTGCGGAATCCGGATGCTATACTGGAGTTGATCCTCCCTGGCGGGAATCCATGAACCGACTCACAAAAGCACTGGTGGTAACGCTGTCTCTGGTGATTTTTTCGTATGCCTCGCTCGGGTACGTGCTGGGCAAGAGCGACGACCAGAAATCCTACCGTTCCCTAGGCGTCTACAGTGAAGTCTTGCAGCGCGTGCAAGAGGAATACGTCGAAGAGCCGAGCATTCCGAAAGTCACTGCCGGGGCTCTCCACGGGCTTCTCGAATCGCTTGACGCGATGTCGAGCTATCTGAGCCCGCAGGAATACACGGAATACAAAAAGCAGATCAGCGCGAAGCCTGCCGGCGACGTCGGAATGGCGATCTCGAAGCGGTCTGGCTACATCATGATCGTTTCCACGCTCCCCGATAGTCCCGCGGAAAAGGCAGGCTTGCACACCGGCGACTTCCTGGAGTCCGTCGGGGGATTTTCCTCGCGCGAGATGTCTGTCCGGCAAGCGATGAATCTGCTGGTTGGCGCGCCGGGCACTGCTGTGAAGGTAGCCGTAGTGCGTCGCGTGGAAGCGCGTACCGATGAACTGACGTTGACCCGAGCGCAGGTCCCTCCCGTTCACGTCGCCGTTACGAGGCTGACGCCGGACACGGCATACATGCGCGTGGTGACGTTGGATAAAGGTAAGGCGGACGAGATTCGCTCGAAGCTGGCGGAACTCGACAAGGACGGCGTGAAGAAACTGGTCTTCGACCTGCGCGGCTGCGCGATGGGCGATACACCGGAGGGCGTCGCCGTCGCACGGTTGCTCCTCAATTCCGGAACCATTGCGACATTGAAGGGGCAGACCGTCACGAAGCAAGAGTTCACTGCGGATGCCGGTAAGCAAGTCTGGAAGAATCAGCTCGTTGTGCTCACCTCGAATGCTACCTCGGGCGCGGCGGAAATCGTAGCCGCGGCAGTCGGCGGAAATCATCGCGGGGACGTTGTCGGCGAGCGCACCTTCGGAACGGCAAGCGAACAAAAGCTGATCGAATTTGACGATGGGTCCGCGATTTATCTTACGGACGCGTTTTATTACACGCCGGCAGGCAAGGCGATCCCGGAAGAAGGCGTCGTGCCGACCACTGAAGTCAATTCGCAGGCCGAAGATGCCGCGGGATTTAGCCGTGTCGAGAACCCGCCGTTGACGCCGTCACCAAACGACGACTCCATCTTGAGCAAGGCGCTCGAGATTCTAAACGGCGGGCATAAAGTTGCTGAACGCGCCCCGGCCGTCCATCGTGGTCCGAAAATCGCCCTGATTGGATAGGCAGCAGCGCGGTTTCATCACTTTCCGCGAAACGCAAATTCATCTCAACGCCTCTCTAATATTGTGACTCGTGTCTTCAGATTCCTGACGGCGCTCTCGCTGTGTGCCGCATGCCTCGGCTGCAGCGTAAAGCCCAAGCCGATGACCGGAGCAGAAATCCGCGCGATTTCGCGGGAGTTGGTCTTTGCGGCGAAGAATGCCTCAAATGGCGCCGCGCATACAGGGATGATGCCGGAGCGATTGCCGGCGGCCTTTGGCAGCGCGCGAGCCGAGGCGCCTCCGGTCTCGCCGAGCGCCGATATGATTTTCATCTCGCTCCCGCCCGAGGGAGGCAAGACGGATCAAGCCGCGCTGGATGCAATTGACGCCGAACTGCAGCGCGTTGCTGAAGGGCACGGCCTCGTCCGCATATCGCGCCCCAGCGCCTCGGGTGTCGTTCGATTCGATTATACGTATCGAGGGCAGCGCACCCATTCGGTTCACATCGTCACGCCGCTACTCACGCATGATTCGCCGTCGTTTCAGCCTGTGAGCTCGAGCGATCGCGCCAAGCTCGCCATCATCATCGATGACGTTGGATACGATCGCGGCGCCGCCGATCAGTTGATGCAGATGCCGTTTGCGTTGACGGTCAGCGTGCTGCCGCACCTGGCGCATTCATCGGAAATCGCCGAGGAGGCATACCGCCGCGGTTTCGAGGTGATGCTGCATTTGCCGATTGAATCGGCAAGCGGCGAAAAAGCTGAGCCTGTCCAGCTGTACCCAGGCATGCCCGCGGACCGGGCCGTCCGCTGGATGGCGGAGATGCTGGAGACCGTGCCGCACGCTTCCGGAGTCAACAATCACCAGGGATCTCTGGGAACTTCCGATTCGGCTCTGATGAACGAAATCATGCCGGCGCTACGCGATCGCGAACTTTTTTTCGTTGATAGCCGAACGACACCGAGAAGCGTTGCAATGGACGCAGCGCGCCGCGCCCACGTGCCGTCCGCGGGCCGGGACGTTTTTTTGGACGATGACGAGAGCATTGCGGCAGTCAACCGTCAGCTAGACCTGGCTGTCCGTGAAGCAAAGGAGCGCGGTACCGCGATTGCCATCGGCCATCCGCACGCGGAGACGTTGCAAATCCTCGGCGAAAAGGCCCCTGAGATTGCCCGGGAAGGAGTCGATCTCGTTTTCGCTTCGCAAGTCGTCCGATAGATAACTCGCCGCAGCGGCGGACTGAGAACTAACTCAGCGTTTCTGCCACCATCGGCGCGATGTGGCGCGCGATCGCGAGCGCCGAGGTCAGCCCCGGAGACTCCATTCCGATGAGGTGGATCGCGCGCGGAGTTGCTGGATCACGCCGTATCACCCAATCTACAGCCCCGGTCGCCGGTTCGTTTCCGGATGCGTCGAGCGGCGGCACGAGTTTCGCGCGCAGGCCGGAATATGCCAGGCGCAAATCGCTGGCTCGCAGTTCGGGCAGCAGGGGATGGGCCATGCGGACAAATTCCTCAACGGGAAGGCGATTTTTCTCGTAATCGGTTTTCTCTTCGACGTAGTGCGCCGTGGGCCCAACGAGTACCGTGCCCCAGACCGTCCGCGTGAGGTGAACGCCGAGGCTCATCCCATGCGCGTGAGGTAAGGGGTACACGAGTCCGCGAACGAGATCGGCGCGCGATTTCACCACTTCGCAATACTCGCCGCGCACGGGATATATCCGATATTGCAAATTTCCCAGCATCGCGGCGATTTCGTCGGCGTAAAGTCCGGCGGAATTGATCACGCAAGCCGCTTCGATTTTTTCGGCGGCAATTCCAGTGCCGTGCCCCACGGCTTCGCCGATCTCGACAGTAACTTCGATGACGCCATTCCGCGCTTCGAGACCTGTGACGAGAGCACGGGTCACGATATTCGCTCCGCGCTGCGCCGCAATCCGCGCGTAAGCTTTAACGAGCTCCTCCGCTGAAACGATGCTTGCCGATGGAACGGAAAGGGCAGCGACACCGCTAACGTGAGGCTCGCGGGCCTTCATCGCGCCGCGATCGATGACTTCGAGACCAGAAACGCCGTTTGTGCGGCCGCGCTCGGCGAGTTCCTCGAGGGCGTGCACTTGGTTCTGTTCAGTCGCTATAACGATCTTCCCGGTGCGATGCAGCGGAACACTATTTGCTTCGCAGAATTCGTGAGAGAGCCGATTGCCCTCCACACACAGCCGCGCCTTAAGCGAACCGGGCGTGTAGTAAATACCGGAGTGAAGCACGCCGCTATTACGCGTGCTGGCACCCATGCCGACGTGCGGCGCAGCTTCTAACACAAAAACGTCGCGGTGCGCGGCTGCGAGCTCCATCGCGATGGCGCAGCCGATGACTCCTCCGCCGATGATGACGATGTTTGCGCGATCCACGGGAAAGTTTCGCCGGGGTTAAGTGCGGTCGAGGACCGCGACACAATCGACGAGCTTCGCTTCAGTACCGTCGTGCACGGCATACTGAAGATTGTGCGGCTCTCGCCAGAGAGTCGCGGCTCCGTGCTGGCCATCCTTATTTAACGCGTAAAATTGAATGGAAATTTTCGAGAGACGCTCGCGATCGGGGCTGTTTCGGCGCAGCGAATAATTCCGAATCACGCGCTGCATGGCTTCGAGGCACGCATTTTGCGGCGACATTCCTCTCCGCATCAGCTCGACCATCGTGTGGCCGCCGGAAATCTTTATGTTTTCCTCCCCGCGGCCCGTAGAACCCGCAGCTCCCACGTCGCCATCGCAAAACATCCCCGCGCCGATCACTCCGGAATCCCCCACGCGCCCCGGAATTTTCCACGCGAGGCCCGATGTCGTGACCACCCCCGATATTTCGCCCTTCTCGTTCACAGCCATGCACGGAATCGTTCCTGTCGGAGGATTCAAGACCACGTCATGAATCCACGACGCCCATTCCTTTTTCTCAGGCGTATCGAGCATGGCTTCCACGCGATTCTTCCATTGCGGGCTATCGAGGCCTGGCGCCCAGTTCTCGTCGCTGCGCGCTTTCCATGCGAGCCAGGCCGCGCGGGATTTTTCGGTGAGCAAATCCATCGGCTGCACACCCTGGCTGATCGCGAAGCGCGTCGCTCCTTCACCCACCAGGAAGACGTGATTCGTGCGATCCATCACCATCTTTGCCAGCTGAGCGACGTTTTTGATTTTTCGCACGCCGGCGACTGCCCCCGCACGTCGCGTAGGGCCGTGCATTAAGCACGAGTCAAGTTCCACTTCACCTTCTTCATTCGGCAGTCCGCCATATCCGACGGAGTTGTCGTTCGGATCGTCTTCCACCACAGTCACCGCCGCGATCACGGCGTCGAGCGTATCGCCGCCCGCTTTAAGAACATCCATGCCTTTTTGCAGGGCGCGGACGCCGTCGGTGGTCTTATCGATATAACCATTCGCGCTCGAAATCATTACCGGCCGCGGCCAATTCTTCGCAGCATTCTGCGGGCGCTCCCTCTCTAACGCGGGATCCGGAAGTGTCGGAGGCGCAGTCGTCCCTGCGTGCGTCTGCGGCTGCTCTTTTCCCAGCAGCCGTTGCGCGCCCGCGAGCACTCCTCCGGCGATCGTGCTCAGGAAAAATTTTCGGCGCGACCAGTCAGTCATATGTCACCTCGCGACTTTAAACAAAAGCTAGGACAAGCGCGGAAAAGCATACCAGCATTGCCCGCATCGAAAGGGGATTGCTTCGAATGCAGCGAGCGGCATCTATTCTTGCGGCAGCGGAAGGAAGTATTGCGTGCCCTTGATCGGATCTTCCAGGCGGCGGAGGAGCTGTTGCAGGTCTTCGTTGCGCTCAACAAAGTCGATATCGGACGTGTTCACCACCAACAGGTCCGAAGAATTGTAATGAAAAAAGAAGTGTTCGTAGGCGCGGACGACCTCCGCGACGTACTCGTCAGAGATACGCGATTCCGATTTCGCGCCCTTCTTCTGAATCCGCGACCGCAAGACCTCGGGCGATGCCTGCAAATAAATGATGAGGTCCGGCTTCGGAATTTCCCGGACGAACATCTCGTAATAGCGCTCGTAAACTTTCAGCTCTTCATTGTCGAGCGTGATGTTCGCGAAAATCTTGTCCTTTTCAAAAATGAAATCCGAAATGACCGGTCCGGTTGTGCCTTCGATGTTCGCTTCTCTCAGCAGCCTGTGGCGCTCCCACAAGAAGTGCATCTGCGCTGCAAATGCCGCCCCCGTGCGTTCCGAATAGAAATCGTCGAGGAATGGATTTAAGTCGCAATCGCAGACGCGTCGCGCGTGCGTGCGATCCGCGAGAATTCGCGCCAGGGAACTCTTGCCGACTCGCAGCGGTCCCTCGACCGCAATGTGCCGGGGAGATTTAAATTTTGGAACGGCGCGAAGTTTCCTAGCGGCTGGGGCGCCCATCGGCGCGGATTATAGCAGAGCCTCCAACAGCCGGAGCGCCACTACGCGATCTTGTCAACACACACGAAAATCGGTGCCCGCGCTCACCACGACTTCGAAAGTGCGGCAACGATGTGCGCAAGCGCATCCAGATCGCGGATGTCGATCACCTCGCCCGGAGAATGCGAATAGCGGAGCGGCCAACCAAGTCCCACGTCGATGCTGCCAAACGGCACGAACATCGAGCCGTCGTTTCCGCCACCCGTGGTACCGAATTGCGCCGGAATGTTATTCGCCGCAGCGATTTTCACGACGCGATCGGAGAATTCGCGCGGAGTGATATTCGAGTTGTCCACCGCCCGGACGACGAATCCATGTCCCACGAGAGCGTCCGCGAAACGCTTCGACTCCAATGGAGAATCCGAACTCACAAACGTATCGATCGCGAAGACGTAGTCAGGCGTGTGGCCGTCTGCCGCCATTTTCCTGGCGGCTGCGCCCGCGCCGACGAGTCCGATCTCCTCTCCGATGGACCAGATGAATGTGACGTCGCGTCCCGCGAGTTGAGGACCCAACGCCCAGGTTGCTTCGATAAGCGCCGCGCAGCCCATCCGGTCGTCGAACGCGCGATTGTTCGCGCGCGTGCCGGAGAGATGGTGGAATTTTTTCGGCACCGTCACCCAGTCGCTGGTTGTGATTCCGAGTTGCGCGACTTCCGCCGCGCTTCGCGCACCAACGTCGACTCGCCAAACCATTCCGTTGCCGCACGGGCGCGCTCCTCCACGGCCCTGTCCGCCGCGACCTGCGGCTCCTCCGCCGGCTCCTG
>DASTCZ010000391.1:0-3275 GCA_035710585.1 Candidatus Acidiferrales bacterium
CCCGCGCGCTTCATCCCCTGATCGCGCATCCACGCCGCTTCCCACACCAGCGATCGCGCCGCTTCGATCTCCGTCTGCATGTCGGCGAGCATCCACTGAATCGCCTGAAATTCTCCGATCGCTTTCCCGAACGCGCGCCGCTGCTTGGCGTGCCGCACCGCCGCTTCCAGCGCCCCTTGCGCGATTCCCACCGCCTGCGCCGCGATGCCCACGCGCCCGCCGTCGAGCGCCTCGAGCGCGATCTTCAGCCCCGCGCCTTCTTCCCCCAGCCGGTTTTCTTCCGGCACTTCGCAATCGCTCAACGAAATCTCCGCCGTGTGCGAAGACCGCAGCCCCATTTTATCTTCGTACCGCGCGATGCGAAATCCGGGAAACGATTCCTCCAATAGAAACGCCGTCACGCCCTTTGCGCCCGCCGCCGGATTCGTTTTCGCAAACGCCAGGTAAACTCCCGCGTGCCCGCCGTTGCTCACCCAGCTTTTCGTTCCGTTCAACACATAATGCCCGCCGCGCTTTTCCGCGCGCGTCTGCAAATTCGCCGCATCGGAGCCCGCACCCGGCTCGGTCAAACAAAACGCGCCGATAATTTCACCCGTCGCCAGCCGTCGCAGATATTTTTTCTTTTGCGCCTCGCTGCCGTGCTTCGCGATCGGCATGCACACCACCGAATTCGTCACGCTCAGCGCCACCGCCAGCGCCGCGTCCACGCGCGCCACTTCTTCGAGCATCGTCACGTACGCGATCGTATCGAGCCCCGCGCCGCCCCATTCCTCCGCCACCAGCATTCCACAGCAGCCCAATTCGCCCAGTCCGCGCAATTCTTTCTCCGCAAAATGCTCGGTCTTGTCGTATTCGCGGATTTTCGGCCGCACTTCCGCTTCCATGAATTGCCGGACGGTGTCGCGAATCAGTTTTTGATCGTCGCTGAGGGAAAAATCCATTTTTCGGCGTGCCGCGATGCTAGCATATCGCCGCCATGCGCTGAAATCAGGGGGTCAGCAAATGAAATCGCGCGTCGACCTCTACAATTCGGCCTACAGCCATCCGCGCGAACGCGTCTATGGCGAGATTCGCCGCGAAACGTATGGACTCGATCTCGGCCAGACCAGTTGGACCACCGCCGCGGAACTCGCTGAAATTCCGAAGCTATTAAGGCTCTCCGAGAATTCGAACGCGCTCGAAATCGGCAGCGGCGCCGGCGGCTTTGCGCTTGAACTCGCGCAGACCATTCGCTGCCGCATTACCGGCATCGACATGAATAGCCACGGCATCGACGGCGCAAACGCCTCCGCTCAGCAGCGCAATCTCGCCGGCCACGCCAAATTCCTGCAACACGACGCCACGCAGCGATTCCCTTTCTCTGATGGCGCGCTCGACGCCGTCTTTTCCAACGACGCCTTCTGCCACATCCCCAATCGCCCCGCTCTATTAACGGAATGTCACCGCGTGCTTAAGCCCGGCGGTCGCGTGCTCTTCAGCGACGCACTCGTGATCACCGGCGCCGTTTCGAACGGCGAACTCGCCGCGCGCAGCTCGATCGGCCACTATCTTTTCGTCGCGCCGGGTGAAAATGAGCGTCTGCTGTCAGCGGCGGGTTTCACCTTGCTCGAAGCGCGCGACACAACGCACGCATGTGCCGAAATCTCACGCCGCTGGCGCGATGCCCGCGCGAAACACCGGGATGATTTGGTCGGAATCGAAGGGGAGAACAATTTCGAAGGTCTGCAGCACTTCCTCGGCTGCGTTCACTCGCTCACCAGCCAGCGCCGCCTTTCGCGCCTTCTCTACCTCGCCGAAAGGCGCTGACGCACCGAACGCATTTCAAGCCTCCGCGCCCGCGCCCCCTCTCGAACTCAGCCCCAAGGTAACCGCGCAGCGCACTAGAACCGCAAATGCGGCGCGATAATCTCGACGAGTTCGCGCGCGGACACGATCTTCGTTCTCTTCCAAAAGCGCGGATAGTGCTTCGCATTCCCGGTCACAAGATAATCGGCCTTTGCCTCGTCACAGCATTCGAGGAATTTATTATCGTCGAGATCCTTCGCCGCAAAGATGTGCCGCACGGGATGAACGAGCCTTGCGCGATTCGAAATAAGATCCAGAAATTGTCGGCGGAGACTTTTCTTGATTCGAAGCTCGCGCCGCGCCAAAACCGCCTCGTATTCCGCGAAAATTTCGCGCGTCACGTAGACGCGGGCTGGCGGCGTGATCGCCATCAGAAACGCGGTACGTGGAAGGCCGCTTGGTTGGAGTGCTGCCGACACAATGATATTCGTATCGAGCACTAGCCCCAGCGGGAGCATCAGCGTCTATTTTGTCGGGCCCGGGTTTTGCGAATGATGCGGTCGATTTTTCTTGAGGAAAGTTTCGACGTCCCCTTCCGGCGAGATTCTTCGCCGATGGCTTTCAACACCTCAGGCTCGGGAGCGGCGAGCCGGACGTAGTCTCGCAAACTCATCAACACGGCGCGCGGAGTGCCGCGCTTCTCGATCACCAGTGAGCGCTGTTCGCGGTCCAACCGCTGAAGCAATGCGCCGAACTTCGTTCTCGCCCGCAGCGCGGGGATGATCACTGCTCCGGATCGCTGACTTTTCGGCATGATTCAACTCTCCAGTTCGCTTGATTGAAATGTACAGTTCGTGATTGGAGAAGTCAACGCCATTTCCGCAAATTGTTCAAGATGGAAAGTGACCGGCGGCTGGAAGGCTCGGTCTGAATCGGGGCGGAGAGCGGCTGAAAACTACATCTTAAAGAGTTCCCGCAGCCTTTTCGTCTGCGCCCGGCTTACCGGAATCTCGGTATTTTTCTTATCGTTCATCTTCAGGATGAACGTGGACTTGAACCACGGCACCACTTCCTTGATCTGATCGATATTCACCACATAGGACCGGTGCGCGCGCCAGAATTTTTCGGAATCGAGCGACCCCTGCAACTCCTCGATCGTTCTGTAGTTGGAAATTCCTTCCAATTCTTTCGCCACGACTGTGATCGTGCCGTCGGCGATGGATGCAAAAATCACGTCGCTCGCGTCCACCAACAGCAGCCGCTGCGCGCACCTCACCAGCAGCTTCGTGTGCTGCGCCGCGGGAGCCGTGCTCCCCTTCGGTTGCGCCAGTTGATTCACCAGCGCTTCCAGCCTGTCCGCCGGCGATTCGCTCGCGTCGATGGCGCGCTTCGCCCGCTGCACCGCCTTCGCCACGCGTGCCTTGTCGAAGGGCTTCAGCAGATAATCGATCGCGTTTACTTCAAACGCTTGCACTGCATAATTGTCGAAA
>DASTCZ010000392.1:0-8466 GCA_035710585.1 Candidatus Acidiferrales bacterium
GCTTGGAATCTTCGGCGAAATTCACCGCGTCGAAGTCGATACCAAACATTTCAAAGGCAATTACCCGGACGCATGTTCGCTCGAAGTCGTGACCGGGAAATGGAGCGGCAACGAATCTGTCGATCAACTGTCCTGGGAAGAGATGCTGCCGCGAACAAAGCTGAGCGCGGACAGTTTGCATGTTTTCGAAAGTGAACTTCGCCGCGTGCCCGAAGCGAAGCTGATTCGCTTCAACATTTTTCCCGATGGCGGAGTCAGCCGTCTTCGCATCTGGGGAAAGCCCGCCGCTGCGGGTGTAATTGATCAAAAGCTGCGCTGGTTGAATTCCCTGCACCAAGAAGCAGCTGCGACGGAGTTCGCCAACTGTTGCGGCGCGGCAAATTGGGTCTCGGCCATGGTCGATGCGCTGCCTTTTTCATCTTTCGAAGAATTGCTCTCGCGCGCCGATGGTGCTTTCCTAAAGCTGAACGCTGCCGACTGGCGCGAGGCGTTCGCCCATCACCCTCAAATCGGCGAACGAGCGGCCGCAAATGAGCAGACCGTTCAATCGCAAAAATGGTCCCGGCAGGAACAATCCTCCGCAAAGATCGACGGCAAAGCCGCGGTTGAGTGGGCAGAAGCGAATCGCGAATACGCGTCCCGATTCGGCCATATTTTTATTATTTGTGCCGCGGGTAGGAATTCTGATGAAATCCGCGACGCAATACGCGAGCGGATGTCGAACGCACCTAACGCGGAACTTGCAATCGCGGCCGAGGAACAGCGTAAAATTACGCGGCTGCGGTTGGCGAAACTGCTCGGCCCATGAGCGCAATCACTACGCACGTTTTAGACACGTCCGCAGGCAAACCTGCCGCGGGCATACGCGTGGATCTCTCCATGACTGAAAACGGCTCGTGGACGAATCTCGGAACAGAAACGACGGATGGCGATGGCCGAGCGAAGCACTTGTTGTCCGACGATCACAAACTCGCGCCAGGGACATACAAATTGACTTTTGAGACTCGCGAGTATTTTCGCGCGCGCGGCGGCGACAGTTTTTTCCCGCGTGTGGACATCATCTTTTCGATTCAGGATTCTTCACAACACTTCCACGTCCCGCTCTTGCTGAGTCCTTACTCGTACTCCACGTATCGCGGCAGCTGAGCCGATGAGCTTTTCGCTTTCCGAATGGCTCAATCTGGCCCTGCGCTGGTTCCACGTCTTCGCCGGAATTCTCTGGATTGGCCAGACGTACTACTTCACGTGGCTCGATGCGCAGCTCAGAAAAGGAGAGAAATCCTCCGATAAGTCCGGCGGGGCGCCTGCGGTTTGGATGGTCCACAGCGGAGGGTTCTACACCGTCGAAAAACAAAAAGAATTGCGCGTGCCCACGGTGCAGGTTCACTGGTTTCGTTGGGAGGCGGCATTTACCTGGCTGAGCGGCTTCCTGCTGCTGATCCTCGTGTACTATTTCGGCGGCGCAATGCTCGACGACAACGTCTCGAGCATTCAGCTCTGGGGCGCGATCGCAGTCGGTATCGGAACGATGCTTGCCGGGTGGGCAATTTACGATCTTGCTGTTCGCACGCCTCTGGCAAAATCCTCCGGCCTGTTTGCGAGTTTCGCGTTCATCGCGATTGTCGGCGCCACATTCGGCCTCACACGCGTGATCAGTGGCCGCGCGGCGTACATCCACATTGGAGCGATGTTCGGCACGGTCATGTTTCTGAACGTCTGGATGCGCATCCTGCCGGCGCAGCGCCGGCTGATCGCGGCAGCGTCAGGCGGCGCTCCATTTGATCAATCGCTTGCCGACCAAGCGAAACTTCGCTCCAAGCACAACACGTTTCTCGCCATTCCGGTCGTTTTCATCATGATCAGCAATCACTTCCCGGTGGCTACGTATGGCTCTAGCTACAATTGGGCAATTCTCTCCGCGTTGGTGTTGGCGGGATGGGGAGCGGCGAAAATCGTGCGGCGAGCGTAGTCCGTTCCCAATCGCGATTATCTCTTCCGGCTCTCGAGAATTTTTACAAACGACGCCGATCGCAGTTCATCGGGAGTCAGGCCAGTTCGCTCCTGCGCCTCGTTTTCCGTCAATGCACCGGCATGAATCGCCTTCAGAAAAAAGTTCAGTAATCCCTGGCCGGTCGCCGCGTCGTCAAATACTTCTCCAACCAGTGTCGCCTGCGCCGCTTTTGCAATGAAGTTCCTCAGGCGTTCAGACGCCGCATCGAGCCCCGAGAGAAAGAATTCGTAGACGGCGGCATACCTGGTGACCAGTTGCGACGGATGCAAATCCCATCCCTGGTAGAACGCATTGACCAGCGAATGTTGGATATGGTCGTAATGGAGCTTCCACGCGCGATGGATTGCCGCGCGATTCTCTTGCGTCTGCTGGGCGCTCAGTGTCGCGCCGGGGTGCGCGCGATGAATCGGCACCGGCAATATGTTCGTCGCTCCATCTGAAAGCCACAAACCTGTCCCTGCCAGCGACACCTGCATCATCTCGCGGGCGAAATCGCAGGCTGGATGCGTCATGTGCTGGTGGGCGGCCGTGATTCCGCGCGCCGCAGTGTAATCGTACGTTCCAAAATGCGCGCCACGGCAACGCCCGTCCGCCGCAGCAATCATCTCGGGCAGCGCAGCTTCGCCTTTTGAATTGAGAATCGACTCTGTGGTTTCGACCATCAATTCCAATTCGAGCGATCGCGCCGGCAGCCGCAATTTCGATTCGAGCTTCTTGAAGATTTCGACAAGGATGTGAATCTGATCGTTGTCGGTGATTTTTGGCAGGGTCACAACAAAATTCGCAGGAAGCTTTCCCTTCAGGCTTCTCGCTAGAGTTGTAACGAAAATATCGAGCGTGCGAATGCTGCGCGCGTGTAGCTCCGTATTGAGTGGCTTGATGCGAATGCCGATGTAAGGAGGCAGAGTCCCCTCAGCGGCTCCACGAGCGACCTCCATGGCAGAAGATTCCGCATGCCCATCTTCCTCCGCACCCGGACGATTCCCGTATCCGTCCTCAAAATCGAGGCGAAGATCTTCCACCGGTTCGCGGCGGAGCTTTTCGACGATGCGCCGGTAAATTATTTCTGCGCGCTTATCGGCTAGACCGATCGCCTTTGCGAGCGATGACGCGTCCGGAGCAAATTCCTCAAGAGCGTGCAATGCCCTCTTGCCGAGCCGCTGAGCAGTGTCGGCGCGGAACAGATGTGCACCGCCGTAGACGGTGTGAACCGGTTGCCGTTTTCCCTCGGTGATTTCCGTTCGCAGCCGCGCTCGCCTCGCGATCTTCGCAAGTCGGGCCGGGACTTTCGATAGGGTTTCGCGCGTTAATGAAGTTTTCATGGATACTGGCGAATTGTGTCTGACGCGCGTGAACGCCGCAAGCCCTGCGAGCCGGCCAAGGTGACGTCTGACTCTTGTTCAGCGGAAGCTGATATGATTCTCCAGCTCTTCGTCCCCTCGATTATTTCAAGTGAAACAAGTGAAGCTCACGTTTTGGAGCAGGCTTGGAATCGTTGTCATCTGCGCGACGAGCGTCGTATTCGCGGTCCGGTACGCTTGGATTCAATTATCGCCTGCCCGCACACAGGCTCCGGACACAAACGCGTGGAAGGCCGATCTCATTCGAGCGAGTTTTGCGGGCATGCAGGTTCGCGAACTTAACCCGGCAAATTCCGTGATCGCTTTTTATTTCGATCTTGAAAACACAACGACTGCGGATTTTCGGCTTTCGAACGGTTCGGATCTGATCGTCATGTGCCGGCTAAAATCCGATCATAGTCTCAGCTCCGAAAACCATCCTCACCTCGAAGACAGCGTCTTCATCCCCGCTAAAAACCGGACTCGAATCGTAATCTCATTCACCCGCCCGTTCGCCTGGCCGGCGTCGTCGGAATTTGTTGATGACGGAATTCGCCGATTTGCAGCGCAGAGCGTCGAAAGCCTGGAAGGTTTCGTCCTCTTCGATCAGCTCAACCACGTGCAAATCGAACTCCCTGGCGCTTGGCAAAAGCTGAAAGAAGCTGCAAATTTGCCCCGAAATCAATAGGCGTCGCGGAACAATCCCCCGCTGATTCTCTTGTGCCGTTTTGGCGCCGAATCTTATAATCATCTGTTCGTGGGGTTGTCCTCAGGGTCGCCCCGAATCGCACGCAAATGCCCTCTACGTCCAAGCCCGGAGAGAGCCATCATCAACGGCCGGAGAGACGCCGAAGTCCCCGGGAATACGCCAAGTCGCTCGTCTACGTCGAACTTGGCGACAATAACGGCGGAATCGCGCTGAACTTCAGCGAGTCCGGCATCTCCGTACAAGCTGCGAACGCAGTGGCCGAAGAAAGTATTCCGGTCATTCGTTTCCAGTTGCCGCACTCGCATCTCTGGATACAGACAGCCGGACGAGTCGTTTGGACCAGCGAATCGCAAACGCTCATCGCGATCGAGTTTGTGGGCCTGTCAGATAAGTCGCTCGAACAAATTCGCCAATGGCTCGATTTTGAATCGAAGATTGACCTGAATAGCGGCCTGTCTCCTGCATCCGCGAATTTGCCGATCGGGCCGCGATCAAGCCCGAAAGTTGCTTCCGCCTTGGCCAGCATGCTTTCCCACGATCCGGCATTTACGAAGATGGAAAATGAGCTTCTCGAACCCAGCGAACTGTCTACATACGCGCCGCCAGTGCCTCCACGCCCGGCCCAACCGCCGGCAGCGAATGAGCCGCCAGCCCCTGTCGCCGAAATTCATGTCGAGCCCGCCGCCCCTCCACCCGCTGAGCCAGTCAAGGAAGACACTTTTCAGGCGCCGCCGAAGCATGTGATCGCGGAGCGCGAGCGCACGCGTTTTTACGAGCCCCCCGCTCGAATATTTCCCGGGTCCGCAGCATCACGAAGGCAGGAAGCATGGAAACCCGATAAGCGCCGCGAAGTAACGCCATCTATTCCTATCGATCCGGAAATCGAAGAGGCGCAGGAAGAAATCCGGAAAATTATCGCTTCGGGCGAGCAGGAACGCTCCCGCTCGGTTCTCGGACGGCTGCAGAACACGACGACAAAACGGCCCACAGAGAAGCGCCTAGACACGCCACCTCCTTCGCGCCAGGCCGCTGCGCCAGTTGCCGGGCCCGCCGATCCGCGGAAAAATCGCGCTCGGGAATCCGCATTCAGCCGAACCGCTGTTCGAATCGATCTCCAGAAACCCGAGCGGGAGATTTTCAGGCAGGGATCGATCGAACCTTCCCGGCAAAATAGCTGGACGCTGCCGGTTTTGCTCGGAATCCTGGTCGCCCTGCTGGGTGTGCTGCTGTGGCTCGGCGCTCGTGGATCAGTTGCCTCACTATTTGGAAGTGGCGCAAAAGGGGTGGCTCAGGAGGTGTCATCGAACCAGCCGGCGCCGCCCGAACCTAACGATTTCCAAATCGAAGTTGTCGATGCCAAAGGACGGCGTCACAGCATCTCTGCGTCGCCCGCGACAACCGAATCGCCCCGCCATCCCGGATCATCGACGCAATAGAAACACGCCTCAGCCCCGTCGAGGAGCGAAGAAAATCTTCGCAACATTTGCGAACGCTAAGTTGGCGCCCTTGGGTGCGATATGAAAAATCCGCACAGTCGTCGCCCTTTTTTTCTTACCGCAAAGGCCCTTCATCTCCGCGGAAAACGCAGTAGGCTATTGTCGCCGCACCCGAATTGCTAGCTGAATCTGATAGCTAGCACGGAATATTAATGCGGAGGCGACAATGGATCGCCACGACGCTGCGTATGTGCACGTCCTGCTATTTGAGTGCCCTGAGTGCGGCAATCCGTTAAGCGCACATCGAGTGGTACACGACGGTAACCTGGAGCAGGTGGATGGAGCTTCGTTTGACCTCGTTTGCGAATGCACTTGGAAGGGCGCGCGGCCCGGAATTCGCGCGCGGAAACACTGGGTTGAGAACTGGCGCTAGTCCCGCTCTATACCGATTCTGTATTGGCCGCGATCGCTACAAGCAACTACATGGTTTTGTGTATGGTTCTAACTAACTGGGAGCCCTAGTATTTGCGGCGCCCTGCACCTCGGAGTTAGTCTCTAACTCGCCGAAATCATGGAAAACAAGTCCTACCGGGTTCTCGTCGTGGACGACCATCAAGTTATGCGCAAGGGGGTTCGTGCGCTACTCGAGAGTGATTCCACGTGGGAAGTCTGCGGCGAGGCGGAGAATGGCCGATTGGCAGTCGAAAAGACCCGCGAGCTTAGTCCGGATCTCGTCATTCTCGATCTCACGATGCCGGAGATGAACGGCTTGGAAGCGGCGCGCCAAATTCGACTGGTCTCTCCGCAGACGAAGATCGTCATCTTCAGCATGCACGAATCGCCGCAGGTGCGGAAAGAAGCTCGCGATGCCGGCGCGGACGCCTTTGTTTCAAAATCTTCAATGGCAGAAATGTTGACCGCGACTGCAAAAGACCTTCTGAAGTAGCAATTCCCGGCCACCGATGTACGGTGTAGAGACCAAACCCCGCAAACACGCGCTGCCGTAACATTCAAGACAACTTGCCTCTCATTCTGACGGGGTTCACCTGATTTCACATGTGATACGATTTCCAGCATTCAATCGCTCCGCGCCGCGTTACTTCCGCGTCCGGAGTTTGGTTTACGCGTCATCCGTTCAACGTGTTCGGGAAATTGCGCTGAATCTTTCTTGAGTGGCGTGCTGTCTTTTGACGGAGCCGTCCCCCTCCGTCTTGCCACGTGCGGGGCTAAATGAGCCGTAGCTTGGGATTCGCTCCGGTAACGGTCGCGGTGATCGCGTTCGTATTTGCGCTGGACACCTCTTCGGCGCCGCAAAAATCCCATTCGGACCAACACCTGCGGAACCCGCGGATCTCTGCGAGAATCGATCCCGCGGATCTCGTTACCCTTCGCGGAAACACAAGGCCAGAAGCCAATAGCAAAAATGATCGCGGCCCGATCTCCGGCTCGACTTATATCGAGCACATTCTGCTGCTGCTCCGCCGGTCGCCCGAGCAGGAACAGGCCCTGCAGGAATTCACGTCTGCTTTGACCGATCACGCGTCCCCAAATTTTCATCAGTGGCTCAATCCAGCTGAGTTTGGAGACCAATACGGAGTTGCACAGCAGGACTTGGATGAGATCACTGGCTGGCTTGAATCGAACGGCTTCACCGTCAACGTCGTGTATGGCAGCGGAATGATGATCGATTTTTCCGGGTACGCCAGCAGCGTCCGCGACGTCTTTCACGCGGAGCTTCATCGCCTTGACGTGCACGGCCAAGCGCACATCGCCAATATTCGCGACCCGAAGATCCCCGCTGCTCTCGCTCCCGTGATCCAGGGAATTGTCTCGCTGAATGATTTCATGCCGCGGGCGATGTATCTGCCGCGCGCCGAATTCACGTTTACGAATACGCAAGGCACGTGGCACGCGATCGTTCCAGCCGATCTCGCGACGATTTACAGCCTGAACCCGCTGTTCGCGCAGGGGCTTTCCGGCCAGGGGCAGACAATCGTAGTAATCGAGGACACGAACATTTCAAACAGTGGTGCGGATTGGACCACGTTTCGGAGCCAGTTCGACCTAAACGCTTTCGGCTCCGGTTCGTTTTCTCAAGTCCATCCCGCTCCGCCAACCGGCCACAGCAATTGCAACAGCCCGGGCGTGAACAGCGACGAAGGTGAAGCGAGCCTCGATGCCGAGTACGCCAGCGCCGCTGCGCCCTCCGCGGCGATCGAGCTCGCGTCCTGCAAAAACACGGTATTCACATTTGGCGGCCTGATCGCTCTGCAAAACATCGTTAATTCCTCCACGACACCTCCGGCGATCATCAGCATCAGCTACGGCGAGTGCGAGGCGATCAACGGCGCGACAAACAACGCCGCTTACAATGCCGCCTACCAGCAAGCCGCAGCAGAGGGGGTCTCTGTCTTCGTCTCTTCCGGAGACGAAGGCGCAGCGAGTTGCGACGCCGGCGCTACAGCGGCCACGCACGGAATCGGCGTCAGCGCGTTTGCTTCAACGCCAAACAACGTGGCCGTCGGCGGTACGGACTTCAGCGATCTCTATTCCGGCACAATCTCCGCGTACTGGAAAACCTCGAACTCATCGAATTTCGGCTCTGCGAAATCCTACATTCCCGAAATTCCGTGGAACGATTCTTGCGCCGGTGTTCTTCTTGCGACGCTCGCTACGGGCTCGGGTATCCCCTACGGTTCGCCGACACTCTGCAATCCTTCCTCGGGATCGGGGCAAGATTTGACGGTCGTCTCCGGTAGTGGTGGACCGAGCGGCTGCGCCTCTGGACTGGCACTGACTCCAGGCGTTGTCAGCGGAACCTGTGCCGGCTACGCGAAACCTTCCTGGCAGTCCGGACTCTTCGGCAATCCCAGCGACGGCGTACGCGACATTCCTGACGTGTCGCTCTTTGCCGCGAACGGTATCTGGAGCCACTACTACGTCTTCTGCTGGTCGAATCCCGAGTTCACT
>DASTCZ010000393.1:0-6432 GCA_035710585.1 Candidatus Acidiferrales bacterium
GGCGCGAGCGAAGTGAAGAGCAGATCATCAAGCGTTGTCGGATTGTCGATCGAAATGTCGGAATTCAGGCCGCGGATGGCATCGTGTACAGCCGGGCCCATCGAATAGGGCGGCGTTTTCGTGCGGACCAGAAGCCGCATACCGGGCAGCCTGTTTTGCAACAGGCTCAGGTAGATGGTGCTGCGAATTTCCCTTCCGAGACCGCGGTCGCGAAAGTCTCCTGAGACTCCGACGATGGTGAACCACCTCGGCGGTATGACATTTGGGAATTGGATGTGGTCGCCGATCGGATCGCGGTCGGGCCACATGCGCCGCGCCAGCGTCTCGTTAATCACCGCAACAGGTTCGTGTTGCTCGTCGTCCTGAAGATTCAGTGCGCGGCCGCGTTGAATGGGGATTCCCATTGCGTCGAAGAAATTCGGAAAGACCGTGCGGAAATCCGAAACAAGCTCTTTGCCAGGTGCGGGCAAAGGCCTGCTCTGAATGCGGTACACGGAGCCGGCGCCATCAAAATCGCGCAACGGGAGCACCGAATTTGTCGTGACGGACTCGACTCCGGGGAGCCCGCCCACGTGTTCGTGGAGCTGACGGTAGAAAGAACTCAGCTTCGGCTGGTCCGGATAGTGCGTTGAATCAAGGCAGCAAAATCCCATGGCGAGGAGGTGGTCCGAGCGATAACCGAGAGGATCGTTCCTCAAGTTGCGCAAGGTTTCGACGAGCAAGCCAGTGCCCATGACAAGAATCATCGCGAAGCTGATCTCCATGACGACGAGCGATTCGCGCGCAAGCCTGTCGCGGAGAGTACCGTGTCCGCTTCTTCCAGACTCACGCAACAGACGATCGGGATCGGTCTTGGAGACGCGCAACGCCGGAAGCAGTCCAAACAGCACGCTGGAAAACAGCGCCGCGCTTACCGAGAACAAAAACACGCGGCTATCCATGCGAATGGAGTTGTGCTCGAAGGACGCAAACGATGGAGCGAAATTCAACATGGAGCGGAATGAAGCGAACGCAGCGAAGAATCCCGCACCGCCGCCCAGTCCACCGAGAATCAAGCTCTCGGTAACAAGCTGACGCAGAAGGCGCGCGCGGCTGGCGCCCATCGCGACGCGCACCGCGAGTTCACGCTTCCGAACCGTAGCGCGCGCCCGGAGAAGATTTGCGACATTGGCACACGCGATTAGAAGAACGAATCCGACTGCGGACAGCAACACGAGTAGCGGAGTCCGCGTGTTGTTCGTGTCCGCGTAGTATTCCTGGAGCGGACGGACCGTAACGCCCCATCCTGTGTTCGTCACGGGATAGATCGTTTCCAGCTGGTGGGCAATCGCGCTCATCGATGATTGCGCGTCAGAAATCGAAACTCCCGGTTTGAGGCGCGCGAATACGCTCAAACTGTGGAATCTTATCGACGGCGCATTCATGTTGAGAGCCAAAGGCGCCCAGACGTCGGTATCTTCCGTCGCAAACTGAAAGTCAGGGGGCAGCACGCCGATGATGGTGAAGACGGCGCGGTCCGTCGCACGCCAGATCGTTTTGCCGAGCACGTCAGGAGCCGCGCCAAATTCTGTACGCCAGAGCGAGTCGCTGATGAGCGCCACCTTGCCGGAATTGGGATCGTCGTTCTGCGGACCCCATAGCGAGCCCAATTCCGGTTTCACACCGAGCATCGGCAGCAGACCGGAAGTTGTGCAGCGGCCTGGCAGCAAATGGGGAGTGCCTCCGGCTGCGAGGCGGAAGAGGCAACCGGACGAAGCTGCGAAAGTTTGAAACACATTTTGGCGGCGATCCCATTCGTTATAGCTGATCGGCGTGGCTTGAAGGAACGCGAGGTTTTGCGTTGGCTTTGTCTCCGCTAGCGCGACGAGGCGCGACGGATCGGGAAACGGAAGCGGTCGGAGCAAGACGGCGTCTACGATCGAAAAGATCGCCGTATTTGCACCGATGCCGAGGGCGAGCGTGAGTGTGGCGACCGCGGTGAATCCCGGGTTTTTACGCAGCATACGGATGCCATAGCGCACGTCTTGCCAAAACGATTCGAGAGCGGGAAATCCCCATGCGGCGCGGGAATCCTCCCTGCTGACGGTTGCATGGTCGAACGAGCGGCGCGCCATTGCTTGCGCGTCACGGGGAGGTTTGCCGGACGCGATGTAATCTTCCTCCGCTAAATCCACATGAGAGCGAATTTCGCGGTCGAGGTCACGCGTGATCGTTTCACGCTGAAAGAATCCGCGGCAGCGGGCTAAGAAACGGCGAAGTGACATGGGTTACTCCTCTCCGCCCACGGGGCGCGGCGACGCGAGGATGCCCGCAATTGCGGAGGTAAAGCGCTTCCAACGCGATTCTTGAGCGGTGAGCTGGCGGCGGCCGCTTGCGGTGAGTTTGTAGAACTTCGCGCTTCGCTTCGTGGCTGTGGTGCTCCAGTAGGCGCGCGTCCAGCCTTCCTGCTGCAGGCGCTGGAGCGCCGGGTAAAGCGAACCGTGGTCGATGCGGAATTCGTCGCCCGAAGTTTGCTCGATGTACCGAGCAATCGCATACGCATGCATGGGTCCCCAGCGGAGAGTGCGAAGGATGAGCAGGTCCAGCGTGCCTTGGAACAGCTCGAGGCGGTTTGCTGAATCAGCCGGTGGCGTCATGGGTAGGCTATCTCCCTCTTATAGGTAGACGCCCCACTCATGGGAAACGTCACAGGCACATTTGTAAAAACTAGCGGCGGAGATGTGAAGCCAGTTCGAGGTCGGAATTACGTTCTGCGGGAACTTGCGTGTGATCGATTGCGCTAGACCTTCGGTTTTTCAAACAGAGAATCGTCGATCGTTTGGTCGTGCTGGACCGAGGTGACGTGGATCATCACAGTGCTTCCAGCATTGGATTGCATGACAAGGAACGGATATTTCAAGCCATCCACGTCGCGGAAATCCTGGTACTCAGTCTCGATGTGAACCGGCTGGCCATCGGCCGTGAAATTTTCCTCGTTTTTGATCATCAGACCTAATGACTCGTCAAAGTACATCCGGCGAGTCGTGCCGTCACTTGGGGTCGCTTCGATGATGTAGGCGGGCACGCCTTCAACTTTCCCTTCGCCCTTCATGGCCAGGTTCGAATAGAGCTTACGAATGTCGAGCGCTTGATAGAAATCCGCGGCGCGCTGCAGCGTGGCGAGTTCCTGGCCGGTGACGTCGGTAGCTGCAGTGTCGGAAAGTTTTTCCCAGCCCGCAGACCCGTTATACCCGCGACGAATCTCGCCGAGTTCGGCGAGCGAGACTACGTAGAGGTATTTATTCGGCGCTTTGAAGTAGAAATCGGCCGTGCCAAACACCGCCTGGCCCGGGATTTCCGCGCGGCCTTTGCTGATGCGCGTGTGGAATTTCTGCCAGGCCTGCTCGCCACCGGTAGCGGCGACATACTTGGCGAGGATCTGATCCACCGATGGCGGGGCGGATTGCGCTCGCAGTATTCCGAACACAGTTGCGCACAGAAATAGGGCGGAAATAGGAAAGGATCGCTTCATCATTCGTGTCCTCAAGCGTCGGATGTCCGTGCTACCGCTGATCATTTCAGAATCGAAAGAGCCTGGTCCAAAACCGCAGCAGCTCGCGAAGGACTGGGCACGCTGCCCTGCGCAAAGTCGTGCGAACCGCCGCCCTTGCCACCCTGCTGTGAGACGCATTCCCGAAGCAGTGCGTTCATGTCTCGATCGGCTCCGCTGCTCTGCGCAAACACTACGTGGCCGCCCGTAGTCGCAAGTAGCGCGCGACGGCCGGGTTCGGCGACGAGCTTACTCGCCAGGAGCCGCGCGTACGCCGCGTCCGCGTCTTGAAGCAGCTTCGAGATCACGCGGATGCCGCTTCCATTCGCCTTGACTGCCTGCTGAGCCAAAGCAGACGCCTGTAGGTCCGCAAGCTGCTCGATAAGACGTTGCCGCTCGTGATGGGTTGCCTGACGCTCTTCGGCAATTTTGGCCGCCACGGCGGGAACATCGCTTGGGGCGCAGGAAAATGTGCGTGCAGCGGAAGAGAGCGCATCCGCATCGGCGTGCGACGAACGCGCAGCGCGCCACCCGCAGACAAATTCCAAGCGCCAGTTCCCTTTCAGCTTTTCAAATTTGCGCAGGATGATCAGCCCGACCTGTCCGGTGCGCGATGCGTGCGTACCGCCGCAGGGCTGGCGATCGAAGCCTTCAACTTCGACGGCTCTCAAGATCCCTTCGCGCTCGACTTTCTTGCGGATGCCCGCTGCGGCGAGCTGTTCGGAAGTGCCGTAGAGCACGTTAATCGGGCGATCTTCGAAAATGATTTGATTGGTGCGGCGCTCGGCCTCGGCTAGTTGCATCGCAGTAATCGCGGACGCCGCGAGATCAATGGTCGAGATTTCTCGCCCGAGATGAAATGAGACAGTGGGAATATCAAATAGCTCGATGAACGCCGCCGAGAGCAAATGTTGGCCGGTGTGCTGCTGAAGATGATCGAAGCGGCGTTGCCAGTCGATCTGCCCGCTTACCACGCCGCCGCGATCGAGCGGACGATCGATCAAATGGAGGATTTCGTGGTCGATCTCGCGATCGATCACGTCCAGCACGTTCGCGGCTCCGAGCGTGCCAAGATCGTTCGGCTGCCCTCCGGAAGCGGGATAGAAAGCCGTGCGATCGAGCGTGACTTCCCATTTGCCGCGGGCCTCGACGCAATTCACAACGTGCGCGTCAAATTCGCGCAGGAAGGAATCGTTGTAGTAGAGACGCTCCGTCATCTTGCTGGCGCGCTAGTTGCCGTTCGTCAGCGCGGCATCCCACGCTTCGCTGTACTTGTAGCCGGTTCCCGTGTTGAACAGCACCACACTCTCTTCGGGCTTGATCCAGCCCTGTTGGGCGAGCTTTTGCGCAGCAACCACCGTCGCCGCGCCTTCTGGAGCGGCGAAGATCCCCTCGAGGCTCGCAAGTCGACGGCCTGCGGCAAACATTTCTCCGTCGCTGGCGGCAACCGCCGTGCCGTGCGTCGAATAAATATCGCGAAGGATGATGAAGTCGCCGATGGCTTTTGGAACTCGCAGTCCGGATGCGAGTGTGGCCGCGTCTTTCCAAAATTCAGAGGCCGCGGCGTGTTTCTCAAACGCCGCAACTACCGGAGCGCACCCCGAAGCCTGCACGGAAACCATTCGCGGGCGCTCGCCGCCGATCCAGCCCATTTCCTGCATTTCGTCGAACGCCTTGCACATCCCCACAAGGCCAACTCCACCGCCGGTCGGGTAAATCACGACGTCCGGCAGCTTATGATCGAATTGCTCCCAGAGTTCGTATCCCATCGTTTTCTTGCCTTCGATGCGATAGGGCTCTTTTAGAGTGGTGACCTCGAACCACTCCTCACGCGCTTTGTGCTCGGCTACATATTTTCCGCAGTCGGAGATAAGTCCGTTCAGCTTGCGCACGTCCGCGCCGAATGCCATGCACTCCTGGACGTTGGCATGAGGTGTGTCGGCGGGCATGACAATTACCGCCGGGATTCCCGCCTTTGCAGCATAGCCCGCGAGCGCTCCTCCGGCATTACCAGCCGTCGGAGTCGCGAGCGCCTTCGCTCCCAGTGCGCGCGCACGGGTTACCGCGGCGGAGAGCCCGCGGGCTTTGAACGAGCCCGTCGGATTCAGCCCTTCGTCCTTCACGTAGAGTCGCTTCAGCCCGAGCTGATCGCCGAGCCGTTTCGCGTGCAGCACAGGTGTCATTCCCTCGCCCAGCGTTACCGGTTCGTCAGGCGGCATCACCTCGGCGTAACGCCACATGCTGCGCACACGGCTGCTAAGGGCCTCAGGAGTGAGTGTTTTTTTGGCCTTCTGAAGGTCATAACGCGCCAAGAGCGGCTTTTCGCAACTGGGGCAAAGATTTTGCAGCACATGATGCGGCCACTTTTTCTTGCAATTCGAGCATTCCAGATGAGTAAGAGCGGAAAGATTTTGGGGTCCCATGGTACACGAGTTTATCGCATGAGCGATTCGCGTCAAATTGAGCGAGTACCATGCATTCGGAAGAAACTTCACGATAAAATGGCGTGTGCCCATCCACCTCATTGCTATCGACATCGACGGAACACTGCTCGATAGCAGCTATTGCCTTCCCGAGGCGAACCGCAAAGCCGTGGTCGAGGCAGTTAGGCGCGGAATCGAAGTTGCACTCGTCACTGGACGCCGCTTCGACTTTGCGAAGCCGATTGCCGCGCAGTTAGGGTGCCCGCTCACGATGATCGTGAACAACGGCGCGCTGGTGAAGACGGCCGACGGCGTTACCAGATTGAGGCATTTGCTCGACAGAGAAACTGCTCGCTTCGTATTGCAGTCAACGCCCCGCTTCCGGAATGGCACCGCTGTCGTGTTTGACCGCCAACGAGACAACCAGGTGATTTACGAGCACATCGATTGGGAAGACCCTCTGCGTAAGGGCTATCTCGA
>DASTCZ010000394.1:0-19275 GCA_035710585.1 Candidatus Acidiferrales bacterium
CTCATCTACCTCACCAATGGAATCATGGGCGGGATTCACAATCACATCGGCTGGTTTCCGTCGTCGCTGCAGCAGGTTTTCGGCTGGATTTTCGCGCCCGTCGCGTGGGTGATCGGCGTGCCGTGGCACGATGCAGGCGCCATCGGCAATCTGCTCGGAATCCGCATGGTGCTCAACGAGCTGGTTGCGTTTTCTTATCTGGGCCCGATGAAAGCCACGCTCGATCCGCGATCTTTCACGATTGCGACGTTCGCGCTCTGCGGCTTCGCCAATTTCAGCTCCATCGGCATTCAAATCGGCGGAATTGGCGCGCTCGCTCCCAACAAGCGGACCGACCTCGCCAAGCTCGGCATCCGCGCGATGCTCGCAGGCACGATGGCGAATCTTCTCAGTGCATCCATTGTCGGCATGTTTTTGTCATGAAATGAGTGGGGCAGACACTCCTGTCTGCCCGCTTTCGACTGTTGGTCGCCAAGGAAAAGAATCGTTCTCCAGGACATGAGATCAAAATCCAATTCCTTCGCGCACGCCACTCACGCCGCGAAATTCATCCTCTCTAAAACGAAGCTTCGCCCCAAAATCGGGCTCGTCCTCGGCAGCGGGCTCGGCGCCTTTGCCGACGAACTCACCTCCGCCACAAAAATCGACTACAAGCGCATTCCGCATTTCCCGCGCTCCACCGCCATCGGCCACGCGGGACGGCTCGTCATCGGTAATGCGGAAAAAATTCCCGTCGCCGCTATGCAGGGCCGCGTCCATTTTTACGAAGGCTACTCGCTCGAAGAGGCCGTCTTCCCGATTCGCGTGTTCGCGCGCATGGGCATCAATTCCGTCATCCTCACCAATGCCGCAGGCGGCATCAATCGCAATTTCAACCAGGGAGCGCTCGTCGTCATCCGCGATCACATCAATCTGCAGGGCTCGAATCCGCTGATTGGTGCAAATGACGAACGCTTCGGCCCGCGCTTTCCCGATATGTCGCAAGCGTACTCGCGCAAATTTCGTGAAGTGGCGCTCGATGAAGGCGGCTCGCTCGGCATGGTCATTCACGAAGGCGTCTACGCGGCGCTTACCGGGCCGAGTTACGAAACGCCGGCGGAGATCCGGGCGCTCGCCGCCATCGGGGCCGATCTCGTCGGCATGTCCACCGTGCCGGAAGTGATCGTCGCGCGCCACATGGGCCTGGAGGTTTTGGGGATTTCCTGCGTCACGAATATGGCGGCCGGAATTCTCGATCAGCCGCTCAATCACAAGGAAGTTCTCGAGACCGGCGAGCGCGTCAAAGGCCAGTTCATCGCGCTGCTGCGCAAGATCATTCCCCGCCTCGCGCAGCTTTAGGTTGTCCGGATTAGGCGCGTTGCGCGGCTTGATTTCTGCGTCGCACCGTTTCGGTTGTAGCTCGCCCCGCTTCGTAGGGGCGAGGCCTTTGACCCGCGCGCTGCTATTGCTTGCTGGGTGCGCCGAAGAGAATTCGCACGGAGAAAAAAATGGCGCAAACGAACACGAATACTCTCCCCGCGATTACGACCGTGTGTGGCAAATGCAAGCCCCAACCAAGCGAAATCAACGCAGCGGTGATGCCGACCAGAAACATCACGGCACCGAGCCACGTTCGCAGAATGATGATGGCTACCAAATCGCGCCTTGATTCCGCCCGGGCGTACCTCGTGGAATCTTACACTTCCGGAAGGGCTTCGGCGTCATTACGTGGTCCGAAGGTGTTGTCCAATCGGCTCATCGGCGCTTCGCGTTTTGGCTTTGGCAGCGCGAATGCGCGAGAATGCTGCCGTCATGTCTCCCGCTGAAATTTCGAAGCTGATCGACGCCGCACGCGCCGCACGCGAAAATGCCCACGCGCCTTTTTCCAATTTCAAGGTCGGCGCCGCGCTGCGATCGAAGTCCGGCAAGATTTTCACCGGTTGCAACGTCGAAAACGCCAGCTATGGCCTGACCATATGCGCCGAGCGCAACGCCATCTTCAAGGCGATCTCGGAGGGCGAACGTGGCGGATTCGAGGTCGTCGCCGTCTTCACCGCCGCTGAGAAATTGACTCCGCCCTGCGGAGCCTGCCGACAGATCATCTGGGAATTTTGCGGCGATTGCGAAGTGATTCTGGCCAACACTCAAGGCCAGACTGAAACTTTCAGAATGTCGGCGCTGCTGCCGCGCGCCTTCGACGCCTCGAATTTGTAGCGCAGCGTCATCTCGCCACCTTATAATCCCGATATGCGGAATATCACGTTGCCGATCGTTATCGAATCGGACGATGACGGCTATTACGTTTCGTGTCCCTCACTGCAGGGTTGCTACAGCCAGGGCGACTCCTATGAGGAAGCACTCGAAAATATAAAGGATGCGATCCGCCTGCATATTGAAGATCGTTTGGCGACCGGCGAACCAGTCCCCGAAAGGGTTTCAGTAACCCTTTCTACCGTCGAAGTCGCAGTCTGATGCCTAAGCTGCCGCGCCTGACGGCCAAAGAAATCTGCGCAGCGCTGGAACGTGCGGGCTTCGCGTTGGTCCGCCAGAGCGGAAGCCATCGGATTTACCGCAATTCCGCGGGTAAACGTGCAACTGTTCCGTTTCACACTGGCAAGACACTTCATCCCAAGATCGTGAAGAGCATTCTGCGCGACGCGGACTTGGACATTGACGCCTTGAAGGAATTATCGTGAAACATGCTCACCGGCGCGCACATTCTATTTTTCTCCACCGATCCCGAAGCTGATCGCGCTTTTTTCCGAGGCACTCTCAGCTTTCCCTCGGTCGACGCGGGCGGCGGCTGGCTGATCTTCGCGCTACCTCCTGCCGAAGCCGCGTTCCATCCCGTGGATCAGGCTCACGTGCAGGCACACGCAGGCCACGGATTGCTCGGCGCGGTTCTGTACTTGATGTGCGACGAGTTGGACGCTACTCTCCGCGATCTCACCGCGAAAAAGGTCGCGCACACCGAAATCACCGCGGAGCGCTGGGGCCGCAAGACCACCATCAAACTTCCCAGCGGCGCCGAGCTCGGGCTCTACCAGCCCTCGCACGTAACCGCCCTCACTCTCCGCGGATCGTAAGAGAGATTTCGCCGAGCCAATTTTTTGCGGTTGTGATTGCGAGTCGATTTGTCATAGACCTACTCCAGTTGCGTAGCAACTCTCCCCGAAGTTACGATCCCTGCATGAAGTCCTCCCGAAGTGTTCTGCAGGCGACGGCGTTCGCGTGTTTGTTGTGTATCGGTGTTCATTTTTCTCGGCCTGCATCCGCCCAATCCCGCCAGCCCGCCGACCTCTTCATCACCGCCAAACACATCGTCACGATGGACGCCTCCCGCCGCGTGCTCGACGACGGTGCCATCGCGGTACGCGCCGGAAAAATTGTCGCTATCGGGCCGCGCACCGAAATCGAAGCGAAATACACCCCTGCCCGCACGCTGGACGCGCGCGACAAGCTCGTCATGCCGGGCCTCATCAACGGCCACACGCACGCCGCGATGTCGTTGCTGCGCGGCATCGCGGACGACATGACTCTGCAAGATTGGCTCCAGAAATTTATTTTCCCCGCAGAAGCGCGCAACGTAACCGAAGACTTCGTCACCTGGGGCACGCGCCTCGGCGTCATCGAAATGCTGAAGGGCGGCACCACAACTTACGCCGACATGTATTACTTCGAAGATGCCGTCGCGCGCGAGACGAAAGCCGCCGGAATGCGCGGCATTCTCGGCGAGACTTTCATCGATTTTCCCGCGCCCGACAACAAAACCATGGCGCAAACGCTTTCCTACACGGAGGAGTTTCTGAAGCACTGGCGCGGCGATCCGCTGATCCACGCCGCACCGGCGCCGCATTCGATGTACCTGTGCTCCGAAAAAACGTTGAAGGATGCGGCGGCGCTGGCGCGCAAATATCAGGCGCCGATTCTCATCCACGTTTCCGAAACGAAAAAAGAAATCGACGATAGCCGCGCCGCGCACGATGGCGAATCGCCGGTCGCCTATCTCAATCGCCTCGGCTTTCTTGGACCTGACGTTATCGCCGCGCACTGCGTCTGGGTCGATGCCGACGACATCGCGCTGCTCGCAAAATCGCGCACTGGCTGCGTGCACAATCCTTCGAGCAACATGATGCTCGCCAGCGGCGTCGCCCCCGTCGTGCAGATGCTCAACGCGGGTCTCGCCGTCGGACTCGGCACCGATGGCCCCGCCGGCAGCAATAACGACCTCGACATGATGGAAGAGATGGATCTCGCCGCGAAGCTGCAAAAAGTCTCACGAAAAGATCCGCAAGCCCTCGGCGCCCAGCAAGCTGTAGAAATGGCCACGATTCGCGGCGCGCAGGCCATGCACATGGAAAATGAAATTGGCTCGCTCGAAGCCGGCAAAGATGCGGACTTGATCGTGCTAAACCTCGACGCTCCCAACGCCGTGCCGCTCTACAACCTCTACTCGCAGATTGTCTACGCGCTCAAAGCCAGCGACGTGGAAGACGTGGTGATCAACGGACGCGTGGTCATGCTCAATCGCCACGTGTTGACGCTCAACGAGCCCGAAATTGTCGCCAGGGCCCGCGAAATCGCCGCACGAGTAAAACAATCCCTCCAGCGACCGTAAACCGCCTTGACCGCGGATCGTCTCCGCTTGCCCCGCCGCGCCCTATAACGTACATTAGATCCGTCGAATTGTACGTGGGAGAGAACCATGGCAAAGGTCCGTATCGAGGTCAAAAAAGTCACGGCGAGCGATTTTCGAGGCAGGCTAAAGCACCATCTGAAGGCCGCGCGCGCCAACCGCGTCGTCCTGGTCGAAAATCGCCGCCAGTCATCAAAATATCTCGTCGATAAGCAGTTCCTCGACTCTATTCTCGCCGAACGCGATTCCATCATGGCTACTCTCGAAATACTCTCCGACCGCAATCTGACGGAACGCCTCGTGAGCCTATCCAAGACGATCGATGCTGACGTTGCCGCCGGCCGCCTTCTCTCGATGGCGGACGTACTCGGCAAATGACGCGGCGCAAGCGCGATCCCGACGCGCAGGGTGCCGTTGCGGGTGGTCAGCCCAAGCCCCAATTTGAGATTCGATTTACACCGGATGCTGCCGCGGATGTGAGGGCCCTTGACGGAAGCATTCGTGCCCAACTTCGTAAAGTTCTCGAGAAGAAACTTTCCGCTGATCCGGTCGGATACGGTCTGCCGCTAAGAGGTGCGTTGACCAACTTCTGGAAGCATCAGTTTGGGAATCATCGGATCATCTATCGCATCTATCCGGCGGAAAAAATTGTTGCGGTTTGTGCGGTCGGAGTCCGGAAGCGGGGCGATGTGGAGGATATCTATCGCCAACTCGAAGGAGTGGCGAAGTCGGGACGACTCGCTGGGCAGCTGGCTTCCGTTTTGAAGAATCTCTTTCCTAACAAGTAGGATTGGTTGTCCGCCGGCTCGCGAGTACATTCGACGGCTTCTCAGACGGCCCGCTTGAGCGCAGACCTAAACGGGCGTGCCGAGAATCGCGCGCACCTTCTGCCGCCGAACAATCTCGCGAGGAAACTTGCCCAGGCTTTCGAGCCAGGAAAGAAAATCCTTCAGCATCACTTCGTGCTCGACGCGCACATCGGCGACTGAAACCTTGACCAATCCAGAGCTGTGATGAATGCCTTCGATCCATTCGTGCCGCCGCAGCGCCGCGAGCCCTAACGCGACGGCTTCAAAAAGCGTCTCGGCGGTGACTTCTGCCGTGTGTGCAATGCCATCGCTATCGCGCAGCGTGACCCGGCAGGACTTGGCGGCCATGAGCGCAACATAACATATTCGCTTTATGATCGCCATCCGTGAGGGAGTTGTAGAAGCTCGTGCCGAGCGCCAGCACCGAGGCCGAGTGCCCGCCATTCCATCGGCCACTGTAAATAAAGCACTTACGCCCACTCTCGGCAGGTGCACCGGTGGAAATCAGCCAGCAACGAACCGTTCCGGCGCGTGTTCTATCCGGTGTAAGTTGAACCGACGGAGGACGTCATGGCGAGATCGCTCAAACTGAAGAGACCTCTCATTTTTCTATTCCTTCTGGTGTGCGTGGGACTTTTTGCGGCGCCGTCTTTTGCGCCGGTGTCGGCCCAAGTCGCGGTGGGCGTTTCGATCCGCGTGGGTCCGCCTGCGATACCGGTGTACGAGCAGCCGCCTTGCCCCGTGGATGGATATCTTTGGACTCCGGGCTACTGGGCGTACGGGCCGAACGGATATTACTGGGTGCCAGGAGTGTGGGTGGCGCCTCCGCGCGTCGGCTTACTGTGGACGCCAGGTTATTGGGGATTTGGCGGCGGGCTCTACGCTTGGCATCCCGGATTTTGGGGACCGCACGTTGGCTTCTATGGCGGCATTAACTACGGCTTTGGATATTTCGGGACAGGCTTTGCAGGCGGCGTGTGGGCCGGCGGGTTTTTCCGCTATAACACCGCGGTGTGGGCCGCAAATGCCGGCGTGGTGCGCAACGTTTACGTTGATCGCACCGTGATTCGCAACACGACGGTGATCAATCGCACCAGCTTCAATGGAGAAGGCGGCATCCGCGCCGAAGCGAACGAGCAGGAGCGCGCGGCGATGCGCGAGCAGCACGAAAACGCCACTTCCAACCAGCTCTCGCACGAGCGGGCAATGGGCGCCGACCGGAATCAGTGGGCTTCCAACAACAGCGGGCATCCCGGCACGATGGCGATGGACCGCGTTGATGGGCGGCGTTTCAATCAGCAGGGCCGCGTTGCGAACGGAATTTCGTCCGGGCGCCTGACCGCCGGTGAAACGCGCAACCTGGAGTCGAAAGAGGCCGGGCTCAACAAGGAAATCCATCAGGACCGCGCTGCCAACGGGGGCCATCTGACCGGCGCGGAACGCCAACAGGTGAACGGGCAGCAGAACCAGCTGAGCAAGCAAATTTACGACGACAAGCACAACGCCAACAACGCGAAGTACGGCAACAACGAAGTGGGTGCGCGGCGCGACCTGCAGCAGCAGCGCATCGCGAACGGCGTCCGCAGCGGGCAGATGTCTCCTTCGGAAGCGGCGAAGGCGGAAAAGTCTGAACAGAAAATCAACAAGCAGGATTTCGCCGATCGCAAAGCCAATGGCGGGCCGCTGACTCCCGCGGAAAAGAAGAGCATCAACCAGCAGCAAAACAAGGCCAGCAAACAGATTTACAACGAGAAGCACAACGCGAAGACCGCTCCCGGAACGAAGGAGGGCGGCGGGCGCGACGGCGGACGGCGCGGCTAGGATTCGCCGAGCCGGCAAGATAAAAAATTCCGCGCCTGCGAGCGTGCTTGGCAGCAACGGGCAACCAGGGCTTCCTGAATTCCGGGGAGCCCTTTTTTTGCTCCTCAGAAATTAAAGCGGCAGTTAAGTGGTGACGAGAAGATTCTGGCCGGGAGTGGCGACGCCGTTTCGCGTGGAATTCTTGACGTGATACATGGCCTCGTCGGCGAGCTGCAGGAGCTGCACTTTCGTGCGGGAATCAACGGGATAGCAGGCGAGGCCCATGCTGGCGGTGATGCGGATGTTTAGGCCTTCGGGCGCGAGCCACACGGTCTCGCCGATCATCTTGTGAATGCGGCGCGCCGCGATGATGGCGTTTTCCTTCGAGGTTTGCGGAAGCAGTAGAACAAATTCATCGCCGCCATAGCGGAACGCGAAGTCGATCAGTCGGCAATTATTCTTGAGCATGGTCCCGATTTCGGAGAGGAGCCGTGAGCCGATCAGGTGTCCGTGCGTGTCGTTGATGTGCTTAAAGTGATCGAGGTCGATGAAGACGAGCGAGAATTCGTAGCCGTAACGCTGGGAGCGGTAAATTTCCTTGTCGAGCATCTGGTGGAGATAGCGGGAGTTGTAGAGGCTGGTGCAGTCGTCGGTAATCGTGAGTTCGTGGATGCGCTTGACGTGGCGAGCGTTTTCGATGGCGATGGCGGCGAAGTCGGCGAGCGCTTCGAGCAGGCCCATATCTTTATCCTCGAAACCCTTGGGGCCAATGCAATTCACCAGCTCGATGACGCCCAAACAATGATCGCGGAAACGGACGGGGACGGCGATGATGGATTGCGTTTCCATCTTGGTCTTTTCGTCCACCTTGCCGAAAAATCGAGTGTCTTTGCTGACGTCGGGCACGACGACGGGCTTGCCGTTTTGCGCGACCCAACCGGCGATGCCCTGGCCGAGCTTGATGCGCACGTCGCCGAGCGCTTCGGAGCCCTTGCCGATGGCCAGCTCGAAGTAGAGCTCCTGAGTGGCTTCATCGAGCAGGAGCATGGACCAGGTATCAGGACGGAGGAACTCGTCGATTTTCTGCATGATGGTGCGGAGGACCTGATCGAGCTCGAGGGTGCTGGTGAGCGCTTTTCCAAGTTCATGGAAAACCGCGACTTCGCCGGATTGGCGAGGGTCGGCTACGACCGGAGGCAGGTTCTTGCGGCGTTCGATCCCGTTGAATGTCGGAGTGTCGGACACGCTGCGCTCAACTCGTCTGAATGAACGGGCCGCAGACCGCCGCCATCCCAGGAGGACGGACCCGCGGGGGGTTCGAACCGTTGTAGCACCCGCCGCCGAACGGATGCAATGTAATCGTGGTACAGGTGTGATTGGGAGTAACCCGGTGCCTGCCCTTTCGAATGCGCACAATCCGAGAAGACCGGGAGGATTATGGCCTGACCGTGGAGAGACCTTTGATCTTGGTTCCTGTATCGGCGGCGTCGCCAGTGAGTATGTCGAGCCCCACGCCAACGACTGAAGAAGGGCATCTCATCGTTATAAACGCAGCCTGCAATTCACCCTATAACTATCGCGGCTGCGAGGAGGCTGAAATGTCAGCTGTGATTCGGAGATGGCCCGTGTCCGCGGTTTTGGCGATGGTTCCTCTGGGAGTGTGGGGACAGGGGCTAACCACGTCTAACATCGAATCCGCGCTTGGGCGATCTGGGCAGAAAACCGGTGAAGTGTACCGCGTCGGTTTTCCGCGCACGGATCTGCACGTCACTGTGAATGGAATCTCGCTGAAGGCGGGTTTCGCCTTGGGTTCATGGGCCGCATTTAGCGGATCTGATTCGGAGGCGAGCGTTATGGGCGATCTGGTTCTGCTGGAAGGCGAAGTCGCGCCGGTGATGGCAAAACTGCGCGAATCGGGTTTTGAAATCACTGGGGTCCACAACCATCTTCTCAACGAATCTCCTCGCGTCATTTACATGCACTATTTGGGTCATGGGCGCGCTGACGATCTGGCGAAGTCTTTGCGCGGCGCTCTGGCGGTTTCAAAAACTCCATTGGCCTCTCCGCCTGCAGCAGCAACGCAAACAAATGAAGCGCCGGCATTCGTGAAAACAATAAACGACACGCTTGGCTCTCAGGGAAAATGGTCCGGTGGAGTACTCTCCTTCGGCATACCTCGATCGGATACCATCACGGAGGCTGGAATGTCTCTTTCCCCTCCGCAAGGCGTCGCGCAATCGATTAACTTTCAGGAAGCCGGCACCGGAAAGGTCGCAGCTACTGGTGATTTCGTTCTGATTGCCTCCGAGGTGAATCCGGTCATTACGGCGCTGCAACAGAACCATATCGCCGTCACGGCATTGCACAGCCACATGCTGGTCGAAGAACCGCGCCTCTTTTTCATGCACTTCTGGGGTGTCGACAGCCCGCAAAATCTCGCCGCAAGTATCAAAGCTGCGTTGACGCACATCGCAGTAAAACAATAATCGGAGGCGAGGTGTCAAAGTCGCGAAGCTTTTCGAAAATCGCCCGCGCGGTTCTTTTACTCGGAGTTGGCGTCGCCTGCCGCGCGGACGGTCCGGCCGTTCTCAAGCAGGTCGCTGCCTTCGATCTTCCCGGTCCCGGCGGAAAGCGGTTCGACTATCTGACGATCGATCCTGACGAGCACCTATTGATCTCCGCACACCTCGCCGCCCAGCAGACTTACTTTATCGATCTAAAGAACGACACGGTCGTGGCGACCGTGACTGATACCCCCGGTGCCGAAGGCGTCGAGTACGCCCCTGACGTCCGAAAGGTGTACACCTCGAATGCATATGACAACACAATCGGCGTCATCGACCTTCGTCAAATGAAAGTGATCAAGAAAATTCGCACGGAGTCCAAGCCGGACGGGAGCACCTACGCCTCGCCGTTTCACAAACTCTACGTCTCGGACGAGCGCGGCAAGGCCGAAGCGATTGTGGACGTCACCCGCGACGAAATCGTCAAAACGCTCAAATTCGACAGTGAAACGGGCATGCCTCAGTACGATCCCATCGCGCGCAAGGTCTACGTGAATCTACAGGACGCGAATATCTTCGCCGTTATCGATCCAGCTAGCGACGGAGTCGTCGCGCGTTATCCAGTGGGGCGGTGCAAAGGCAATCACGGCATGGCGCTCGATCCGGAGCACCATCGCGCGTTTCTTTCCTGCGAAGAAAACGAGCTGATGACCGTTTTCGACCTCGATAAGAATGTTCCGATTGCCTACTTGCCTCTAGCTGGCGGCCCTGACGTGATCAAGTTCGATCCCGGCCTGGGCCGCATCTACGTTGCTTGTTACAACGGCGCACTTTCTGTCTTCCACGAAGATGACCGCGATCACTATCGCAAAATCGAAGATTTTAAGGTCCAGCACGCGGTACACAGCCTCGCGGTCGATCTGGCCACTCATCGCGTTTACACACCCGAACAGGAAGAAAACGGTAAACCGGTCGCCCGCATGATCGTTTACGAAGCTGTCCAAGAACAACGCTTCCAGTGATCCTTCAGCCTCCGGACAACGCTTCCACCGCCGACGGAGCGATTGGGCAGCCGGGCTGGAAGAATCCTCTTGCGTTCGATCGGAACATCACCGCGGCGTCTCTTTCCGTTCTCACCCTTGGTCTCGGCGAAGAACTCTGGAAGAAATTTCTCCCCAAATATTTGGAATTGCTCGGCGCAACTGCGGGCATCATCGGACTTTTCGGAGCCGCCGAAGACTTCCTCGACGCAATCTATCAATATCCCGGCGGGTGGCTTGCCGACAGATTCGGACGCCGCGCTGCGCTTTTGACTTTTCTTGCGGCTGCCTCCGCAGGCTATCTTGTCTACTTTTGGAGCCCGTCGTGGCCGTTCCTCTTCCTCGGGCTTGCCCTCACGATGGTGTGGCAGTCGATGGCCTCGCCCGCAATTTTTGCGACGATTGCCGATGCGCTTCCGAAAGGCCAGCGAGCTCGCGGTTTCACCCTTCAATCACTCCTGAAGCGGGTTCCCATGGTCATCTCACCTGTTGTCGGTGGCGCGATAATGGGCGCAGTAGGGCTTCGCGCCGGGTTCAGGACTGGCTTGGCAATCACTTTGGGATTTGCGCTGATCACGTTGCCCTTGCTCGCTTCGATTCGCTTGGCGGCTACACCTTCCCACTCTTTCGGGCTTGTACATGTCTGGAGCTCGTTCCATCGCAATTTGAAGCGGCTGCTCATCTCCGATATCGCCATTCGCATCTGCGAAGGCATGGCCGACATCTTTACGATTCTCTATGCAACCAACGTCGCTGGAATCTCCGTGCCGCAATTTGGAGTTTTGGTTGCGATTCAATTGGCGACTTCGATCGCAATTTACTTGCCCGCCGCGAGTCTCGTTCGGCGCGTCGGTGCGAAGCCCGTTGTCGCCGCCACATTTTTCTTCTTCGCCGCGTACCCGCTGGCGGTGATTCTGGCGCACGACTTCGGCTGGATGGTTTTTGCATTTGTCGTCGGGGGCCTACGAGAGATTGGCGAACCCGCGCGGAAAGCGATGATTGTCGACTTTGCCGATGCGCAAATGCGAGCTCGATCCGTGGGGCTCTACTATCTGATACGCGGTCTTTCCATCACGCCTGCCTCTCTGATCGGCGGATTGCTCTGGAAAATCCGGCCCGAAATTCCGTTTCTCATCGCCGGAGTCATCGGGTTGGCGGGCATGATCATTTTTCTGTCCACAGTTCCTGGGCACGGCGATTGAGCATCCGGTACCGGCGTCGAAACGGAGCGTGTTAACATGCAACACAAAACCTCTGGAAATTGCCGCATTGTTTTCGCATACACGTCCGTTTACGTACGTGCTGGGCTTCATGGTGGCTATTCAGCTGCTCTCGTCCTGCGCTGTACAAGGACAAGGCTCCCCGAATCCGTCTCAGCCGGAAAACATTTCGTTCGCTGACGCTATCCGGATCGAGCGCGCGCCAAGGCTCGACGGCACACTCGATGACCCCATTTGGCAATCCGCCAAAGTCATTTCGGCTTTCTTGCAACGCGAGCCATACGAAGGCCAATCTGCCACGGGAAAAACCGAAGTCCGTATCCTTTACACCTCGCACGCGGTCTATTTCGGCGTTGCCTGCTTCGATTCGCAGCCATCGCGAATTACCGCCACGGAATTGCGCCGCGACGTCAGCCAGGAGCTGGACGACTATTTCGAAATCGTGATCGATTCCACCCACAATCGGCGCAACGGTTATCTCTTTCAGGTCAATCCGCTCGGGACCCAACGCGACGCCCTGATTACTGATGAACAAGGGGGCGGCGATAACGGCGACGGCGACTCGGGATGGGATGGCGTGTGGAGCTCAGACGCCAAAATCACTGATCAAGGATGGACGGCGACGATCGAGATTCCTTTTTCGACTCTGAACTTTCTCCAGTCCCAGGACGTCGTTTGGGGCATCAACTTCAAGCGCTTCATTCGATACAAGAATGAGGAGGATCTCTGGTCCGCGTGGCATCGCAGCTTCGGCATTTCCAAAATCAGCCAAGCCGGCGAGCTGCATGGCATCACCGATATCGGCAGCGGCCGGTTGCTGATTGTGAAGCCGTACGGAGTCGCAGGCTTCAGCCACTTGCCTCCCGATGCCGAGCAATTCGGACTTCGTCCGGGCACTTCTGCGATTTACACCGGCGGAATGGACGTCAAGCTTGGGATCAGGTCGAACTTGGTCGCCAACCTCACGGCCAATACCGATTTCGCGGATGCCGACGTGGATACTCAGCAATTCAACCTGAGTCCATACAAGCTGTTCTTTCCAGAGAAGCGTCAGTTTTTTCTTGAGAATGCCGGAGTTTTTAATTTTTCTCTCGGAGGCGATTCCGACCTGCTCTTCTTCAGCCGCCAAATCGGCATCGATCCCTTTACCGGACAGCAAGTGCCTATCGCTGGCGGGGCGAAGGTTACGGGCTCGATCGCAGGCTTTGACGTGGGCGCGATGGACGTGGACACGCGGTCCAGCGGTCCGAATCCGTATGCCAATTACGCTGTGCTTCGTATCAAACGGTCGCTTCCCGGTGGCTCCTACATCGGCGTAATGGGAATTGATAAGCGCTCGGGAAATCCACTCGACCGCTCCAATGAAGCGGGCGGTGTGGACACCCGGATCGTACTCACGAAGAACCTGGTCATCGGCGGATTCGCTGCGCAAACGCGCTCGCCGGGGATTTCGTCAGGACAGACGAACCTCGGAGCGTCGCTCGACTACCGCACGGATTGGCTGGATTTTTCTGCCTCAGAACGGAAAATCGGCCCGAACTTCAATCCCGAAGTGGGCTTCCTGGAACGAACCGACTGCGTGTGCCGATTCGCGGATTTGACCCTCAAGCCGCGCCCAAAACTTAGCGGACTACGCGAATTGAATTTCGAAGGCTTTATTTTTCATGCGCCAGATACGCACGGGGTTCTCCAAACTCTCGAGTGGCAGGGGACGTTTCGAGCCGAGTTTCACAACGGCTCTTATACCGATGACGACATCGTGGATGCGCTCGAGCAGAGAATTACGACGCCGTTTAACATCTACAAAGATGTCGTCATCCCGGTCGGTTTCTACCACTGGGAGCGACACCAACTTACCTATGGCTCGCCATTAGATAGGCGCTGGACCGTGCGCCTTTTCGAGCGCTTCGGTTCCTACTACAACGGCCACCTCAACGAGGCGCGCATTCGAGCAACCTATCGTGCAAGCGAACGCCTCTCGTTTGCGTTTAGCGAACAGTGGAACCGATTCAGATTGCCGGTCGCCGCCGGCAATTTTTCAGTCGCCTTCGGAAGCTTGGAAACGAATTATTCCTTCTCCCGATTTCTCACACTATCTACGCTCGTCCAGATGGATACCGCAAATACGCAAGCCGCCAGCGCAAATATCCGCCTGCGCTGGAATTATCGTCCGGATAGCGATCTGTTCGTGATCTACACGGCGGGCCAGCAATTCGCCAGCTTAACCGCATCAAATCCGCTGCAATTCACTCAACACCGCTTTGAAGTGAAGTATACCTACTCGTGGAACCCGTGAGACTTCCGCTTTCCGCTCTCGCAGCAGCCTTTGACGCTGGCGTCTGCCAGGACTCGAGGCGAGATTCATTTTGGGGACTAGGAGTAATGTAACTCGAACCGGGAGGCGCTCAAGGTCATCGAATTCAGCGGGGGGGCTCCAAGAGCGCACAGTTATGAGAACACTTCCAGTGGCAGCACTGATCGCGGGAACAGCGATCTCAGCGGGAATCGCCGGAGCGCAGAGTCCGGCGAACGTGCAGGACTATTCAACCCAGCAATCGGGAATGGAAGAAAGCGTCGCCGAAGCGGCGCGGCGGAATCGGGAGCAGGCTCGAGCGGAAAAAACTCCGCCGCGGCTTTACACAAACGCGGATATTGAAGCGCTCGGCGGAACGATCGGGACAGTGGCCAACGAACCTGAGGAGACGCAGGCGGAAGCGGAGGAGGCGAAGCCTGAGGCGAGCAATGCTTTACGTGACTCCGAGGAGAAATTCTGGCGGAAGCGGTTCGCAGACTTGCGGCGGGACATCGAGGACACGGAAAAAGAGATCGATATCCTGCAGCGCGAGTTGGGCCAGACGCGCATTCAGTATTATCCAGCGCCGATCGTCGCACTGCGAGAACAGTACAGCCGCGAGAAGATCAACGCCAAAGTAGCGCTGATCACGGAAAAGAGATTGGAACTGAGCATCCTGCAGGAACAGTTGCGCGATCTGGAAGACCAGTTGCGGCGCTCGGGCGGGCCTGCAGGGTGGTCGCGGTAGTTATCTGCAGGCGCCGCAACATCTTCCTTGAAAACGGACACCGACTCTCAGATTGAGCCGATCTCCATCCAACCGATCCCATTGGAGTTGGATTGACACCTTCTGATGCGCCGCCTATATTGGCGAGCGATCCGAAAAAACGGCCGTCGACGCGGAAAATTGAGCGGGAGTAATCGCAAACAGCCGCAGAATAAGAGAAACGCGGAACACGGACCCGCTGGAGCGCCACAATTCCAAGCAATCCACCGCCGAAATCGGGATTTGGGGAGCATTTGCGCCGCGAGCGCGAGATGCGCGGTGTGTCGCTGGAAGAAATCACATCGGCGACGCGCATAGGGCCGCGATTCTTGCAAGCGCTGGAAAACGAGCGGTGGAACGAACTGCCCGGCGGCGTATTCAACCGCGGATTTGTGAAGGCGATCGCGCACTATCTGGGCATTGATGAAGAGGCGCTGCTTGGCGAATACACGCTCGCGACGGGCGATGCGGGAACACCGAGCGCGTCTGTGCCGAGGCCGATCGCGCGTACGGCTCCGCTGCCGCTGAACGAGCCCAAGACGCCGTGGATCACGTGGGTACTGGCGGTAGTGGTGATCGCGGCGATCGTTGCCGGCGGGATTTTGCTGTGGCGAAGGCATGTGGCGAAAAGGAATGCGGCGCGTCCGGCAGCGGTAATCAGCGTTGCGCCGGCAAATGGAGACTCGCATTAGCGACGTGAACGTAGTCGAGCTGCGGAGCGATTTTCGCGCGGGGCGCGCGCGGATCGAGCACAAGCTCGCGGTTTGCACCGGGGCGATGCACCTGGAGCCGGCGGACCGGGCGGAGTTGCTGGTGCTGATGGCGGCGGATGCGGACGAGCGCATCAAGGACCGCGCGCAAAACGCGCTGCTCGGCGTGACGCAAGACGCGTTCATGGCGGCGATGGCGCGCGAAGATGCGCCGTGGCAGCTCTTCGATTATTGCGCGAAAAATTTAGGCGAAAAGCCGGGCGTGGCGGACGCGATTGCGCTGCACCCTGCGTGCACGGCAACCGAACTGGCGCCGATCGCGAAATTCCTGGGCGTGAACACGGTGGCGGGCCTGCTTGAGAACCTGGACCGGCTCTCGACGCACGCGGACCAGGTGGAAGTGCTGCTGCAAAGCGCTTCGCTGACGGCGGAGCAGAAGCAGCAGCTGACGGAGCTGTTGCAGGGCGAAGCGGACGAGTCGGCGCTGGCGGAGGCGGTGAGCAGCGTCTCGCGCGATATGGGCGAGCGGCAATCGTTGCTACAGCGGCTGTCGGGAATGCGTGTGGTGCAGCGAGTGCAGCTGGCGCTGAAAGGCGGACGCGAGGAGCGAATGACGCTGATCCGCGATTCGTGCAAGGTAGTGCAGCGCGCGGTGTTGCAAAGTTCGCGGCTGACGGACCGGGAAGTGGAGTCGTTTGCGGCGATGGCGAACTTGAATGACGAAGTGCTGCGGCTGATCGCCAACAAGCGGCAATTCCGCAAGAACTACATCGTGGTGCGGAATTTATTGAACAATCCGAAGACGCCTGTGGATGTGACGATGAAAATGCTGCCGATGCTTCAGCCGAATGACCTGAAGATGCTCTCGATGAACAAGAACATTCCGGAGGCGTTGCGTTCGGCGGCGGTGAAGCTGCACCGGCAGAAAGTGTTGACGCGCTGAGGGTGCGCCACTCCTCCCTACTCAAGCCGAATCAACAAAAGACCGGCCGCGATCTCGTACGGGATTTCGGGGCCAGAATTTGTTAGCGTTTTCGTCACTCGGTTTACCGAGCAGGACTGATGCGTCGCGCCGAAGACCCGCGCGGCTCTGATATCACTCCCACGCAAATTACAAGTTGCGGCACTCATCCGTCGGAAAGGGGGGTGCGGGCTCTCCACGTGTGCCCGGATGCGCGATTCAAGTTGCGGCAATCGATTGGCGGAAGATCGAAGCGAGACTGAAGCGTTCCGCAAAGAAAACGAACCGGGGCAAGTCCTCCAGCTCACTCCCGGCCGGAATCCGACCGGCATATCGCGCGCTAATCGCTCGGCGCCCCTGCAATGAAATTTTCCGCGGCAGTGCGCGCGGCAAATATCCGTAAAAAACAGGAAGCCCAATTCATAACGATGCGAAAGGAATCCTATGCGCGGTTGGAAGCAAACGCTTTGCATGATTGCGCTGGGTGTTGCGGTGACGATGGGAATCGCGGCCCCGGCGTTCGCGGATTCGACGATGCTCGGCACGTATTACGTTCTGTCGCCCGGTGATCCAGATGCGTCTGGGCCGTGTTGCTGGACGCGGAACGACGTGATTCAGCCGAAGCTCGGGCCTGACGGGCTTCCCGTGATCGCCTCGTCGGTCGCCGGCGTTCAATGGACCCCAGGTCACCTGTATTTTTCGGACGTGAATGCGAGCGGAGAGATCCTCTGGTGGTCAACGATCAATGCGGGGAGCACGTTTGCGAAGACGGAAATCGACAGCTTGCCGTTTGGGTTCACGAATCTTTTTCCGAACGGCACCGACGACGCTCACGGATCGTTCGTGGCGGATTGGACGGGAACGATCAATCTTGGCGCGGACACGAGCGTGACCTTCAACGTGGCATCGGACGACGATGCGTTTCTCTTTGTTGACGGGAACCTGGTGATCGACGACGCCGGGATTCATGCGCTGGTGCCTGTGCCTCCGGCGACGATCGACTTGGGGCCGGGAAGCCACACCGTAAACCTCTTTTACGCGGATCGGGAGCCGGTGCGAGCCGATCTTTCATTCAGCTCGAGCGTGCCAATCTCAGCATCAACACCGGAGGGCTCTGCAGGTGGATTGATGGCGCTGGGCATCGCGCTCCTTTTCGGAGCATGTTGGTTGAGAAAACCCGCGCGACTGGCGCGCAGCTCGCGGGCCTGACCAGCGCTGCGAGATTCGCTCGGCCTCGCGGCGCGCGATCGTTTCGTGCCCGGGGCGATAAGCCAGGCATCCAAGACAAGGCGAGCGGCTGCGGGGACTTCCAACGCGGCCCGATACAATTCTAGGACTGGGTGGATGCGATGGCGAAAATGAAGGCAGTGCAGGTTTCGAAAGCGGGCGGCGACTTTGAAATTGTGGAGCGTGAAATTCCGTCGCCGGGTGCGCGGCAAGTGCGGTTGCGTGTGCTGGCCTGCGGAGTCTGCCACAGCGACGCGTTGACGAAATACGGTGGCTGGCCGGGACTGACGTATCCGCGCGTGCCGGGGCACGAAGTAGCGGGCGTGATCGATGAGGTGGGCCCCGGAGTAAGCAATTGGAGAAAAGACGACCGGGTGGGAATTGGCTGGCACGGGTGGCAGGACGGAACGTGCATCGCGTGCCGGCGCGGGGATTTTCCGAATTGTCCAAACGCACAGGTGACGGGCATTCACTTCGACGGCGGCTATCAGCAGTACATGATTGCGCCAGTGGAGGGTTTGGCGCACCTGCCGGAATCACTCGATCCGGCGGATGCGGCGCCGCTGATGTGCGCGGGCGTGACGACGTTCAATTCATTGCGGCACAGCGGAGCTCTCCCGGGAGATTTGGTGGCCGTGCAGGGCATCGGCGGGCTGGGGCATTTGGGAATTCAGTTTGCGAACAAGTTCGGATACACGGTGGCGGCGGTAGGCCGCGGCCCGGGAAATGCGGCTCTGGCAAAGAAGCTGGGCGCGCACTACTACATCGATAGCGTGGCGGCGAATCCGGCCGAGGAGTTGAAGAAGCTCGGCGGTGCGCGAGCAGTCCTGGCGACGGCACCGAGCGGGAAATCGATGTCGGCGCTGATTGACGGGCTCGGAGCAAACGGCGTGCTGCTGGTCGTTGGAGCGGGGCCGGACGCGCTCGAGGTTTCCGCGGCGCAGCTGATTGTCGGGAAGAAGAGAATGCAGGGCTGGTATTCGGGGATCGCGACGGATTCGGAAGACACGTTGCGTACGGCGGAGTCCACCGGCGTGCGGGCGATGATCGAAAAATATCCGCTGGAAAAAGCGGCAGAGGCGTTTGAGCGGATGATGAGCGGCAAGGCGGAGTTTCGAGTGGTGCTGACGATGTGAATTTTGCGCAGCGTTGACTAAGCCGCGGACATCCGCAACGGCGAATCGAAGTTGCGGAAAGCCTGAACAGAACGAGGCCGTATCTAAATCTGAAGAATACGATTAGCATGGCGGAACTCTGTCGGGGGTGCGTTCATGCGAATTCCGCGCCGAGATTCGTGTGTTGTCGTGTTGCTGGCTACGCTTGAATCCGC
>DASTCZ010000395.1:0-7519 GCA_035710585.1 Candidatus Acidiferrales bacterium
TTCGCTCACGGAAGAGCGCTCCAACGAGCTCAGCCTTCCTCTGATGACTCCAGTCAATACCTCCGCCCTCGGCACCGCGTTCACCGAATCTATCGACGCGAAGCGCGGCACCACCACCGGTATCAGCGCCGCCGATCGCGCCACTACAATCCTCGTGGCCATTGATCCGCTCACTCGTCCCTCCGATCTCGGCCGTCCCGGGCACGTCTTCCCTCTTCGCGCTAAACGCGGAGGCGTCCTCGTCCGCGCCGGCCAAACGGAAGCCTCCGTTGATCTCGCGCGCATCGCCGGAATGACCTCCGCCGCTGTCATCTGCGAAATCATGGCCGAAGACGGCACCATGGCCCGCACCCCGCAGCTGATGGAATTCTGCAAACGTCATAATCTGAAAATGCTCACGGTCGCGGAGTTGATCCGCTACCGCATGCAGCACGAACGTTACGTCCATCGCATCGCCGAAGCGCCGCTCGAAACCGTGCACGGCTCGTTCCGCATGATCGTCTATTCCAGCGAAGTCGATCGAGAACAGCACATCGCGCTCGTCGCCGGCGACATCAACGATGCCGAGCCCGGCGCAAAGCCGCCTCTCGTTCGCGTGCATTCGCATTGCCTCACCGGCGACGTCTTCGGCGCGACGAGCTGCGACTGCCATGAACTCGTGGCGCGCTCGCTTGAAATGATCTCCGCCGAAGGCCGTGGCGTCTTCGTCTATCTCCACCACACCGGCCGCGGATTCCGGATTGAGGGTTCTCCCGGCGCCGCTCGTACCGGAGTTCTCTCCCGCGTGCTCTACCATTCGCGCGGCGAAATCGATAGCGATCTCGCCCGTCAACGCATGGTGCAGCACGAAAGCGGTATCGGCGCGCAAATCCTGCGTGATCTTGGCCTCACTGATATCCGCGTGCTCACCAATCACCCGCGCAAAGTGGTCGCGCTCGAAGGCTACGGCATCACCATCGCCGACCAGGTTCCGCTTTCACTCAACGAGCCCTCCCGCGCCAGCCAGCGGTAGCGGAAGAGTTTCGCCTTGGTGGTTCAGCGCGGTGTTTCCCCGCTCCCCATCCTCCAACCCTGCTAGAATAGTTCGAAGAGCCTCATCTGACCGACTGCCGTGGCTTCGAACGATTCTCGAAACGAAAAGGATCAAGCGCACGACCTGATTGACCGGCTTCTCGCTGCGCAACTCTCCGCTGTTGTCACTCTGCTCGAAGCCATGCTCGACCCTGTCTCGCGAGCGATTGCTGCGGCTCCAGAAGATGACGAGCCCGAAACCGATGCTGAGCGTAACGCCGTCGCAAAATCGAAAGCCTGGTTTGAGCGGCATCCAAACGGCGGCATCCCACACGATGATGTGCTCGCAGAATTCGGCGTCACTCCCGGCGATCTGAGGAATCGGAAAGTATAGTCTTGCGGAAAATCGCTTGGACCGAGCAGGCGCGTGCTGACGTCCGCCGTCTCGATCGTCAGACCGCGATGCGCATTTTCGCCGCTCTTCACCGCTTCGTCGAATCGGCGACGTTCGCAAACTAAAGGGCGAGAGCGGTGAGCTGCGCCTTCGCGTTCGAGACTACCGCGTCAGGTTTACGGATGATGTTGACGGTACTCTTCGCGTTCACTATGTGCGTCATCGGAAAGACATCTACCGGTAGCCGCGCTCTCAATCGCGACAACGAGTCCATCGCCTAACCTCCCCTTGACATCCTAGGTGTCTGAGAGTAGCGTCACCTAGTATGTCTACTAAAGAAGAACGCGAACGTATCGAACTTCTGCAAGGCACGCTCGACCTCCTAATTCTGCGAACCCTCTTGCTCGGCCCCGCTCACGGCCACGCCATCGCAAAAGCCATCGAGATGAATTCCGACGACGTGCTGCAGGTTGAGCAGGGCTCGCTCTATCCCGCACTTCACCGCCTCATCAAGCGCGGCTGGATCGATTTCGAAGAGGGCCCTTCCGAAAATAATCGTCGCGCGAAGTTCTACCGGCTCACGCCAAAAGGCCGGAAGCAACTCACGGTGGAAACCAGCAAGTGGGACAAATTCGCCGGCGCCATCGCGCGCGTCCTTCGTCCGGCAAAACAGGAGGGCCGCTCATGAATCTCCGCCGGCGTTCGCTTCATGATCTCGATTCCGACATCCGCGACCACATCGCTCGCGAGACGCGAGACAACCTGGCTCGTGGAATGTCTCCCGAAGATGCCCGCCTCTCCGCGCTCCGCAAATTCGGCAACCTTACACTCGCAAAAGAGGATACTCGCGGTGTCTGGATCGCGACGTGGCTCGAACAACTGAGTCAGGATATTCGCTTCGCTCTCCGCACTTTGCGCAAATCTCCCGGCTTCACGTCCGTGGCAGTTCTTACCCTCGCGCTCGGCATCGGCGCAAATTCCGCCATTTTTTCAGTCGTGAACGCGGTTCTCTTTCATCCGCTGACCTATAAGAATCCTTCGACGATCGTCTGGATCACGGATTATTTGCCGCGAAACCCGGAACCTGCGGTTTTCGACGCAGAATATTTCAATTTCGCTCGCCGCGCCCACTCCCTTGAGGACATTGCCGCCTACTCTCCGTTCGGCAACCTCACCTTAATCGGCGCGGGCGATCCGCTGCGAGTTCCCGTTGGCCGCGTGACGCGCACGTTCTTCGACGTGCTTGGGATCAATATGGCGCTCGGCCGGCCTTTCAACGCCGAAGAGGACCGGCCCAATGGCACTCGCGCCGCGATCTTGAGCGATTCGCTCTGGCGCAGCCGCTTTGGCTCCGATCCAAATGTCATTGGGAAGCCGATCGCTCTCGATGGAGCCAGAGAAGGAAACAGTTTCACCATCGTTGGAGTCCTGCCACGTGGTTTTGAATTTCTTGACACCGCTCGCACCGATCTAATCCTGCCGTTCGAACTGAACGACCGGCCGATTCAGCCGGGCCGCACTATCTGGTTTGTGCTTCTCATCGGCCGCCTTCGTCCCGGAGTCTCTATCGCCGCCGTGGCCTCCGAACTTGATGCTGCAAACACCGCGCTTCATGCAAGCGTTTCCGGCGGCTACGCAAAGATGATGGCCGGCTCGCGCATTGAAGTGATGACTCTCCACGATCATCTCGTCGGCAGCTCGGTCCGCCCTCTGCTGCTCATTTTCGGCTCCGTGGTCTTCGTGCTCCTCATTGCCTGCGCAAACGTCGCCAGCCTTCAGCTCGCGCGGGCCGTATCGCGCCGGCGCGAAATCGCTGTCCGCGGCGTCCTTGGAGCGGGCCGTTGGCGCGTGATACGTCAATTGCTCACGGAAAGCGCGCTGCTCGGTGTGATCGGCGGAACTGCTGGAATTGCTCTCGCCGTTTGGTTCGCCAGCCTCGCCCGCCGCTTTGGGCCGCACACGTTTCCTCATCTCGCGAATGCTCACGTTGAATGGCGCGTGGCGCTTTTCACTCTCGTCATCTCGATTTCAGCAGGAATCTTGTTCGGATGCGCGCCAATCTTCGCGACATTCCGTTCCGCGCCCGCCGCTTCTCTGAAGAGCGGTGCTGCGCGAGCTGGCGCAGACAAATTCTCCCGTTGGCTGCAGCAGGCTCTAACCGTCGGCGAACTCGCGATCGCATTGATTCTGTTCGTCGGCGCAGGTCTGCTCACGCGCAGCTTTGTCAAACTGAATTCCGTTCCGCTCGGCTTCGATCCGCACAACGCGCTCACCGCGGAAATCTCGATGCCGATGCGCGAATATCCGGACACGCCCCAACAGCACGCCTTCGCCGCCGAACTGCTCGATCGCGTCCGCGCCATTCCGGGCGTAACCGATGTTGGCAGCGGTTCTGTTCTTCCCACACAGGGCGTCGCGATGATGTCCGCAGTGAACATTCAGGGTCAACCGGAAGTGGACCCGACCGATCCTTCTCGCGCTGCTTCCGCGAACGCCAGCGTGTTCCTGACAACGCCAGGCTATTTCTCTGCCCTCAGAATTCCTCTCCTCCAGGGGCGATATCTCGACAGCAGGGATGCGCCTGGTGCGCCGCTTTCCGTCAACGTCAATGAAGCCTTCGCGACCCATTTCTTCCCCGATGGCAACGCGTTGGGCCAAAGCCTGTCATTCGCCGGGCAAAAGTGGTGGACGATCGTCGGCATTGTCGGGAACACGCGCGAAGGGATTGCCACTCCGCCCTCCCCGGGCATCTTCACCACCGATCAGCAGGGTTTCGAACTCCATCACTCGCTCGTAATTCGCGCACAAGGCGATCCGCTCCAACTCGTCCCCGCGCTCCGCAGCGTACTCGCGCAGATGGACAAAGACATTCCGCTCTACGGCGTCGAAACGCTCGAAGAAATGCTGGCGCGCAATGTCGCGCCGGAAAGATTCAACGCGTTCCTTCTCGGAGTCTTCGCCTCGCTCGCTCTGGTCCTCGCCGCCGTGGGCACTTACGGCGTCATCGCGTACATCGTCGGCCAGCGCACGTCCGAGATCGGCATTCGCATGGCTTTGGGAGCCATGCGCGGCCATGTGCTCCGGATGATCCTGTTCCAGGGAGCGTGGATGGCTATCGCCGGCGTCGCCTTCGGTCTCGCCGCGTCGTTTGGCCTCACTCGCCTGATGCGAAGCTTTCTCTTTGACATCACCGCAAACGATTCGCTCAGCTTCACATTCGCCGCCCTCGCTCTTCTTCTCGTCGCGCTGTTCGCGTGCGCGATTCCCGCGCGCCGCGCAACGCGCGTCGATCCGCTCGTCGCGCTTCGCCACGAGTAAATGGCCATGTTCCGCGAAGATCATCCGCTCGCAAATCTCGATTCCGACATCCGCGATCACATCTCCCGCGAGACGCACGACAATATCGCGCGCGGCATGTCCCCTGCCGACGCCCGCTTCGCCGCGCTCCGCAAATTCGGGAACGTCACGCAAACCAAAGAATCGACCCGCGGTGTCTGGTTTTCCACCTGGGTCGAGCACCTCGTTCAGGATGCTCGATTTTCCCTGCGGATTCTCCGCAATTCGCCCAGTTTCGCTGCCGTCGCTCTCTTGACGCTCACCATCGGCGTGGCCGCGAATACCGCGGTTTTCAGCGTCGTCAATAGCATCCTTCTTCGGCCGCTCTCATACCCCAATCCCGAACAACTTGTCGCCTTGCGCCAGACCGCTCCGGGCGCCGCTGGCCTCGCGAGTTTCTCCGAGGGGCTGCCTCTTTCTGCCTCGATGTATTTCACTTACGCCGCAGAAAATCGCTCCTTTCAGAATCTGGGCATCTGGATCACTGCCAACGCAAACGTGACCGGCCTTGCGGAACCCGAAGAAGTCCGCATCGTGCTCGTCAGCGAAGGAGTCCTTGAAACGCTCGCTGTCCCTCCGGCCTCGGGCCGCTGGCTCTCTGCGGTTGATCAAGTTGCTAACGGTCCCCTCGCGGTTATACTTAGCTACGGATACTGGCAGCGTCATTTCGGCGGCAAAGCTTCGGCCGTCGGCCAAACGATCACGGTCGACTCAAAGCCGCGCGAAATCGTCGGCGTCATGCCTCGCAATTTTCGCGTGGTCAACGCCGACTTCGATTTAATCGTGCCTCTCGCGATCGATCGCCGCAGTCTCCGTCTCGCGGGTTTCGGTTTCGACGCCATCGCGCGCCTCAAACCCGGCATCACCATCGAGCAGGCAAACGCGGACGTCTCCCGCATGATTCCGCTCTGGATGGATTCGTGGTCCAATGGCCCAGGAACGAATCCGTACGCGTACGAACGATGGAAGATCACGCCCGCCATTCAGCCGCTGAAAAGCGCAGTCGTCGGCTCGATTGGCCAGGTGTTGTGGATCGTCATGGCCACGGTGGGAATCGTGATGCTCGTCGTCTGCGCGAACATCGCGAATCTTTTCCTGGTCAAAGCTGAGTCGCGGCAGCGCGAATTGGCCGTCCGAAGCGCGCTCGGAGCGCAGCGCGGACGCCTGGTTCAACAACTCATTCTTGAAAGTTCGGCATTCGGACTTCTTGGTGGCATCTCTGGCATCGCGTTCGCGGCGGCGGGCTTGCGCTTGCTCGTCGCCATTGGGCCGGCAAATCTCCCGCGCCTCGCCGAAATTTCACTCGATGCTCGCGCGCTCGTCTTCGCTTTCGCGGTTTCAATTCTCGCCGCCGTCGCTTCCGGTCTCGCGGCTGCCATGAAATATACCGGCGCGCGATCGGCCGCAGCGATTCGCAGCGAAGGCCGCTCCTCCACCGCCAGCCGCGCCCGCCACCGCGGACGAAATATTCTCATTGCGATGCAAGTCGCCATGGCCCTCGTCCTTCTCGTGTGCGCGGGCTTGATGATCCGCACCTTCGCGGCTCTGCGCCGCGTCGATCCCGGCTTCACCCACGCCGAGCATCTGCAACTTATGCGCATTTCCATTCCGCCTCCGCTCATTCAAGAGCCTCAGCGCGTTCTCCGCACGCAAAACGATATCGTCGATAAGCTCGCAAACATCCCCGGCGTCATCTCGGCTGCGTTCGGCAATGAAATGCCCATGGAAGGATTCGATTCCGGATGGGACGAAATCCAGGTGGACGGCAAAACGTACGCGGGCGGCGAAAATCCGCCACTCTATCTCTACAAATTGATTTCGCCCGATTACTTCCGCACGACCGGAACGCGAATCATCGCCGGCCGCGAACTTTCGTGGACTGAAGTCTATGAACGCCGCCCGGTAGGCCTCGTTTCCGAAAATTTGGCGCGCGAATTGTGGGGCTCTGCGTCCGCCGCTCTCGGAAAGCGCTTTCGCGAGTATTCAAGCTCGCCGTGGCGCGAAGTGATCGGCGTCGTCCAGGACGTCTACGAAGATGGAGTCACGCAAAAGGCGCCAGCAATCGTCTATTGGCCCACCTACGGCGAAAATCTCCTGGGTCCCGGGCCGGTGGCCGCCCTTCGTTCCGTCACGTTTGCGATCCGCAGCAATCGCGCCGGCACCGAGGACTTCCTCGTGGATGTCCGTCAGGCAGTCTGGTCTGTGAATTCGAGTCTGCCTCTCGCCTCGGTCCGAACCATGCAGATCGTTTACGAGCGATCCCTCGCCCGAACATCCTTCACTCTCGTCATGCTCGCGCTTGCGGGCGCCGTCGCGCTCATTCTCGGGATCATCGGCATTTACGGAGTCGTTTCCTATACTGTCCGCCAGCGCACCAACGAAATAGGGATTCGCATGGCACTCGGCGCAAGTCCTCAATCGGTTCTGCAGTTGTTGCTGTTCGAATCAGGAAAAACTGCCGCCATCGGAATTGTTGTCGGACTCGCTGCATGCTTCCTGCTCACTCGCTTGATGGCTAATATTTTGTTTGGCGTCGGCGCGCTCGATCCGCTTACATTTACTTCTGTCGTGCTGCTGCTGATGAGCGTCGCGCTGTTTGCCTGCGCTGTTCCCGCACGCCGCGCCTCGCGTCTCGATCCGCTAGCTGCGCTTCGCCATGAGTAGGAGCTGAACGATGAATCTCTTCCACCGCAATCACCCGATGGACGGCCTCGATTCCGATATTCACGATCACATCGCGAGCGAAACTCGGGACAATCTTGCGCGCGGCATGTCTCC
>DASTCZ010000396.1:0-2509 GCA_035710585.1 Candidatus Acidiferrales bacterium
GGATGTCCCGGAATCCCCAGCATCTGAGTCCAGCCGTTGTCGGGCGGAAAGAGCGTGGTTACGCTCGCGTCCACGACTCCAGGGAGCGCGCGCACCTTGTCTCCGAATTGATCGCTGAAGCGTGTAATCGCGCCGACGTCCGTATAGCGGACCGGCGGTATATAGAAATGTCCTTTTAGAACGTGGTCTTGCCGGATGCCCAGCTGTTGCCGTTCCAATCGCAAGATGCTCTGCACGAGCAAGCTGGCCGCGACTAACAACATCAGCGACATCGCCATTTCGACGATGACGAGCGCGCTGCGCATTCGCTGCGTGCTCGTACCCGAGGTTCCGGATCGCGTTCCCAGCTTCAGCGTCTCGACCAAATTCATACGTGTTCCCGCGAGCGCGGGACCGAGCCCAAAAATCGCACTTGTTAGTAACGCAACTGCGGCGGTAAACGCGATCACACGCCAATCGACCCCGATGGAGGCGAGCTGAGGCAGCCGCTCAGGTTGCATGGCCTTCAGCGCGCCCACGCCGGCCTGCGCGAACACCAGTCCGAGCCCGCCGCCTACGAGCGCGAGCAGCAAAGTTTCCACGAGCAATTGGCGCACGAGCCTTCCGCGCTCCGCGCCGAGCGCGCCGCGCAACGCCAGCTCGCGTTCGCGCACGGTGTTCCGTGCGAGCAAGAGGTTTGCGAGATTCACGCAAGCGATCAGCAGGATCAGCCCGACGGCTGCGGTCAACAGATAAAGCATCGGCCGCAGATTCGTCACGCGCGTATCGGAAAGCCGCTCGATGCGCACGCCGATCCCGTGATCAATCGGATAGGTTGCCGCCAGTTGCGAGGCGATGACCGCCAAATCCGCCTGCGCCTGCTCGAGTGTGACGCCGGGCTTCATGCGTCCAAGAGCAAAGTCGCCGCGATCGCCGCGCGCGGCCTCCGTAAATGAGTTCGTGTCAACAAAGGGCGTCCAGACATGAATCGCCGAAGCGTCGCCGCCCGAATGCCCCTCCATCCACGGTGGAACGATGTCCGGCATTACGGCGACGATTGTGTATAGCTCGTCGTTGATCCGGATCTTGCGGCCCAGAATGGACGGATCGCTATCGAATCGCGTCTTCCACAACTGCGCGCTGATCGCCGCTACGTAGTTTTTGCCGGTTTGGCATTCTTCCGCGGTGAAAAGTCGGCCCATGACCGGCTGAATTTTTAATACCTGAAAATAGGCTGCTGGAACCAGCCCAATTCGCATCTGCTCCGGCTCGGCACGGCCTTCGCCGAAGCTGACATTCTTTCTCCAGTGATCATATTCGACCATTTGTTGGAACGTGTGATTTCCGCGCGCAAAATCCTGCACGTCCATGGCTGAAGGGCCGCCCGGATTTCGATTACCGCCGATAAGGACGCCATCTTTCGTGGAGTAAATGCGCACGAGTTGGTCGGAATCGGAAAAGGGCAGAGCGCGGAGCATGACTGCTTCGATCACGCTGAAAATTGCAGTATTCGCACCGATGCCGAGAGCGAGCGTGAGGGCGGCTACGATTGTGAACCCGGGATTTTTCCGCAGCACGCGCGCGCCGAACCGGACGTCTTGCCACGCGTCTTCGACGGCGCGCGAGCGGTAGACTGAGCGTACGTCTTCACTGACCTGCCTGACGTTGCCAAACGCGATGCGGGCCCGGCGCTCAGCTTCAGAGTTCGCGACATCGGTCCGCGATTGTTCTTCGGCTTCGAGATCCAGATGAGATTTGATTTCCTTCTCGAAATCGTCGTGGCTGCTTCGGCGCTGCATACGATTTCCTCGAATAACTGACGCCAACCAGGCTTGTGAGACCGCTCGATAGTAGAATGTCTACTAAGGCTCCTTCTATAGTAGACGCTCGACCATCGCAAAGCGTTCCCCGTTGCGAAGGGCGTTCGCCGCGCACGCAGTCTGGACTCGCCGCGAATTCGCCGCGCTACTATTTTCTGAATTGCTGCGACATCAACGCCTCGCCCGCGCTCGCCGGCTTTTCTTCCTTCCCCCACGTGTAATAGAGACCGAGGTATCCGTAGTTTTCCGTCTGACCTGCGATCGAGTGCCCGTAAGCGAAGAGCAGCTGAAAATTCGGATTCCTGAAATGATAGTAGCCGCCCGCGTCTATCATCGTTGAAGATCGCGTCTGCGCCGCGGCGAGCCCCTCGGCACCGTGTGCAAAAACTTCAACGCCGAACTCGAGCTTCTTCGTGATTTTTTTCTTGACGAGGAATCCGCCGTAGGAAAAATTGCGATACCCCGTCTGCGGCACAACTGCATATCCAGCGCCGCCGTCAAAGGTCCACGGCCCCTCTTCTTTCTCGACCCACAACGGCAGCTTGTACCAGGTCTTGCCGACGCTCAGGCCCTTGTCGAAGTTTCCCGTCGGAACCTCGAACATCGTAAACGTGCCGATCTGCGGGCGCCGCTTGGTTTGCTTGATAATCGCGAGCTTGATGCCGAACTCCATGTCCGTGTATCCGAACGTTCTTGGGCCTTGTCCGCTC